>DATBKR010000724.1:0-1989 GCA_036555805.1 Hyphomicrobiaceae bacterium
GCTCTCCCTCTGGAGGCGCGGGAGTGCGCGGCGAGCGCGTGTACAAGAAGTGCCCCCTACGAAAGCCGGGAGCTGAGGTTGTATCGCTCTGGCGGCAGCGCGTAGCCTTAACGGGCTACGCGCAGGTCCTGCAGACGCCCCCGTGCCGGCGCCCCTTTCCTGCAAGAGGGCGGTGCTCCGGCACGCCTGGGTGGGAGGCGATGATGAACCTTGGTCGGAATTGGTCCGCGAGACAGCGGGCGATCCGGGGGAGCGCCTCGCCTACTCCGCGGCAATGGAGCGCGGCGTGTCGCTGGCATCGCCGGCGAGGAACGCGGGCAGGGATTTCGTGTCCGCTGTGGCCTCTTCGACGCCCCGCAACCGCAGCGGCTCGGGCAGCCAGCCGCTGCCGTCCAGCAGGCGCTCCGCCTCGCGGGCCATGTCGGCCTTTTTGAGGTCCTCAATCAGGTTGGCAGCTTGCTCGCCCTTCGCTTCCCGCACCGCTTCGAGTATGCGGGCCTTGGTAACGCGACCGAGATAAGTCGCAGCAGTGGGGCGCCAGCCCGCAGCGGCCATATCGAGCTTGACCGCCTCGGCGACGCGATCGGCATGGGCGATGGCCTTCGGCCGCCGGTCGTACGGCTGACAGGTGGCGTTGATGGTGAGCCCCACGCAGTGGGCGAACAGCGCCTGGCGGCTGTCGCTGTCCAGACCGGACACGAAATCCCAGAGGTCGGCTGTGTCCTTCGGCAGCTGGGCCGCCCACGTGCCGTGTCGTGCGTCGATCGCCGTGGCGTACGGCATGTCGCCGAGCCCCTCGATCTGCGTTCCGAAGAGCACGCTCTTGGCCTCCACCTCCAGGCAGCTGTCGAGCCCGAAGCGATAGAACAGCTTGAGCGTGAAGGAGTGCAGCATGGCGAGGAAGGCGGTGTCGGGGTCGTTGGCGACCGCCTCGCGCAGCGCCAGCGTGCGGTGCGCGGTGAGCTCGGCCATCAGCCGGTCGGAGAGCGGGCGGATGCCGTCGTCCTCGTCTGGCTCTTCCACTCCGGGGCCGCCGGCGGCGCCAGGCCCATAGTCGGAACCTGGCAAGGTGTCCGCATCCGCGGCATCCCCGCCGTCGGTGTCGCCGACCCCGTGGCCGTCCTCGGCAGGCACGGCTACGGACGGCTCATCCTCGGGGCGTACATAGCCGCGCTCGATGCGCAGGGCGCCGGCGCTGTCAATGCTGACGAAGGCCCCGGCGCGGGCGACCTCTGCCGCATCGTAGAGGACCGGGCGTCGTTCGAAGGCCTCCAGGGCCGTCTCGATCTCGCCGAGCCGCTTGTCCACTTCCTCCGGGAACTCGTCGGCGTCTGCGTATGCCTCCTCGAGGCGATCGAATTCGGCCTTGAGTGCGTCGCGGGCCGCCGTCTCCTGTTCGCTGGGTGGAAGCTCGGTGCCCCTCAGACGCCTGAGGCCATAGGTGTGGCCGTAGGGGAAGTCGGGCTCGACCTCGATCCACTTCCACCCTTCCGCACGCACGGCTTCGGCCTCCCGCTCCAGCTTCTCGGCAACCAGCCGGTCCAGCAACCCAGGGTCCTGCAGCCAGCCGCCGTCGTCGGCCTCGAACAGGTCGCGCAGCACGATGCCGCCGGCCGCCTCGTAGGCATCGATACCGATGAACTGGGCCCGCTTGTCTGAGGCGCGCACCGCGCCCTCGGTCAGCAAGCGGCGGATCTGATAGGCCTCCCTGGTGTGCGACCGTTGCAGGGCCTCCCACACCTGCGTCTGGCGGGCGTGGTTCGGATTGACGGTGAAGGCCATCAGCTGGTCGAGCGTCATGCCGTCCTCGGCATAGATGTCGAGGAGCTTCTCCGACACAGCGGCCAGCCGCAGCCGCTGGCGCACGACATTGACCGAGACGAAGAAGGCGGCGGCGATCTCCTCCTCGGACTTGCCCTTTTCGCGCAATGCGAGGAAAGCGCGAAATTGATCGACGGGATGCAGCGGGGCGCGTTGCACGTTCTCGGC
>DATBKR010000725.1:0-12580 GCA_036555805.1 Hyphomicrobiaceae bacterium
GGCTCGATTCATACGCCGTCGATGTCGCCGCACCTGCCGATCACGGCGAGCGAGATCGCGGATGCGGCCATCGGCGCCGCCGAGGCCGGCGCGGCCATCGTGCACCTGCACGCGCGCGATCCCAAGGACGGCCGGCCGGACCAGTCGCCCGAGGCGTTTGCGCCATGCCTCAAGGTGATCAAGCAGCGGTCCAACTGCGTGGTCAACATCACCACCGGCGGCGCGCCCACCATGACGGTGGAGGAGCGGGTGCGGCCGGCGGCCACCTTCAAGCCGGAGGTCGCAAGCCTCAACATGGGGACCATGAACTTCGGGCTCTATCCCATGCTGGAGCGCCAGAAGGAGTTCAAGCACGACTGGGAGCGGCCCTATCTCGAAGGCTCGCGCGAGCGCATGTTCAAGAACACGTTCGCCGACATCGAGTACATCCTCACCACCTGCGCCAACAACGGCACCCGCTTCGAGATCGAGTGCTACGACATCGGCCATCTCTACACCCTGCGCCACTTCGCCGACCGCGGCGTGGTGAAACCGCCGTTCTTCATCCAGTCTGTGTTCGGCATCCTGGGCGGCATCGGCCCGCACCCCGAGGACGTGCTGCACATGAAGCGCACCGCCGACCGCCTGTTCGGCGACCAGTACCGCTGGAGCGTGCTGGGCGCGGGGCGCAACCAGATGGCCGTCGCGGCGCAGGCCGCGGCCATGGGCGGCAACGTGCGCGTGGGCATGGAGGACTCGCTGTGGATCGGCCCCGGCCAGCTCGCCAAGAGCAACGCCGAGCAGGTGACCAAGGTGCGCCAGATCGTCGAGGGCCTGGGCCTCGGCATCGCCGTACCGGACGAGGCGCGGGAGATCCTGGCGCTGAAGGGCAGCGACAAGGTGGGGTTCTAACGGTGTCAGACCCTCTGACACCGCTACCAGCCCATCCCCGTATAGAAATCCGCTGTACCGCGATCAATGCCCGTGGCCATGAAGTCTCGGCAGGCGGCATTTGCATCTCCTGGACCAAAGAGCTCCAGGATCGCCTCGGTCTTCAACCACGGTCGCACGCCACCGGTGCCGAGACAGGCCGCAGCGCTGGACCAGCGCCAACTTTCGGCACTCGGGGTGATGCGGGCGACCACCGGATTGAGATGGATATGGCGGCAAGTCTGCATAAGGCTATGGGCATGCACTTCCAGCGCCGACCGTTCCGCCGCCGCGGCGAGTGCGTCGAGAAATCGGACCAGGAGCCGGCAGCTCGCTGGCCAGAATATCCCGCTTGCTACCGCAGCCGCTCGCTGGGCGTTTCGCCATACGCCTGATCCCACAAGTACATTTGGAAAAGACCCATGGCCATGGCGACCAAAGGAACTCCGAACAGCACCATCTCGGTGGAGAGGGTGAGGTGACCGAACTGGTCGAGATGCGGCGTGCGGTCTTGGACGAAATGGAGGGCGTAGGCAACGAAACCGAGCCATAGGAGCCACTTCACCGTACGCACAGCCTGATAGGCCAGAATCGCCATCTATCGCCTCCTCCATCCTTCCGTCGTGCGTACCCCCGTCCAAGGCACGGCTATTTTGGCCGTACCGCACATTGCAGCCCGCCCTGGGTCCGGGCGCGCCCGCACGGTGCCGATCCTACACCCTGGCACCGTCGCCGCGCGAGCGTCTCAAGAGGCCATGGCCGTTGAAGGCGATCGGATGCCGATCAGGCTCCACGCCAGTCTGGCGCAATGGCGATGACCACGACACTCGATGGCGGCGGTTTGCGCAACCTTGAGCGTGCCTGTAACGCGCTGGCCGCGAACCGGTGAGGTCGGCATCGACGACGCAGACGTCAACGGGGGATCGGCACGACGGCATGCACGATCGTGCCTCTGGCGCGCGCGCGTATATCGAGCTTCCCGCCAAACTGGCGCGCGCGGGCTCTCATCCCCGGGATACCCACGCCGAGCGTTGGCGGCTCGCTTTCATCGGCGTGCCGATGGCTTGGGATACCCTTACCGTCATCGGCTATGATCAGGTGCAAGCGCTGACTGACGTGGCTCAGCTTGACCGTGACGCGTGACGCAGATGCGTGGCGATAGACGTTGGCCAGCGACTCTTGAACGATGCGCAGCAGGGCCTCTTGGATCGGCAGTGGCAATTCGTCGATGGTGCCTGACACTCTGACTGCCGCTCCCAGCTGGGTCCGCATGGCGAACCCGTCGACGTAGCGCTGGAGCGTGGCATGGAGGCCGTCCCTCTGGATCTCCACCGGATGCAGCAGGTAGCCGAACGATCGCAATTCCCGTGAAGCCTCCTTGAGCGAGGCTCTGATGTCGTCGATAGTCTCGATCGCCTCGGCCCCTACTCTATTCCTTAGAGCCATCAAGTTGAGAGACATTGCAGTCAAATGCTGAGACGTGGAGTCGTGAAGCTCCTGCGCGATGCGTTGCTGCCCTTCCTGTTGCAAAGCCAGCAGACGTTGTTCGCTCAGCCTCAAGGACGCCGCAGCCTGTGCCCGCTCCTCGACAATGGCAGCCAGCAAGATGAGGGGGATCGAGACCGTGATCAGGAACACCTGCAGCCAAAGCACGTCCTCGATGGGTGAAGACAGGGCGTACGGTCCGCGACCGGCAAGGGCACTCGCGGAAATTGCGCCCGCAAAGACCAACAGCGAGAGGCTGGTGCCCCCTACCCCCAGGCGAATAGCCGCCCACAGGAGAAGCGGAAGGGGCGCGAGGAGGAGAACCGGCATGTACTCTGGCGGCGGATGGTTCCAGCCGAATGCCAGGACGCACACGATGAGCAACGTTCCCGTGAGCAGGCCGAGCTCGACGTAGGAGCTCCGGAGATTCGCCCCACGGCCAACCAAATTGCCGCGAGCTGCAATGACCACCAGGGGAGGGATCGTGATGGTCGGGAACACGCTTGCGAGCATCCACTGCCGCCAGGACAGCCAGAAGTCTGCCGCCCATCCCGACCAGAGGTGCAGGCAAAGTATCAGAGCGTTGACCACCGCCGGCACGGCAACGCCTGCGAGCAGGATGAACATCAACAGGCTCTGAGAGCTGTCGAAACGCACTAGGGGTCGGAGCGTGGTGCGCACCACAAGGCTCGTAATGATCGCAAGACTGACGTTGCCCGCGAGCTGACTCAGAATGACGACCAAGGCCAAATCGGCGTTTTGAAAATGGTAGACCATGTGAAAGTGCGCGGGAATGACGGAGAGCAGATAGAGCCACCAATGGCGCGCTGGCGCAAGGATCAGTACCGAGACGAGGAAGGCCGTAGCCGGCCAGATGACGGCGAAGCCGGAAGGCGGAACACTGAGCACGGTCCCGACGACTGCCAGGGCATAGTAGCCCGCGCATGTCATCAGCATGTTCAGTGCAACGCACGAGAGCCGGAAGGTCTGAGGGCCCGAGCTAACGCAAGTCAGCGCAGAAGTCTTGCTCATGAGCGCTGCCAATCGATGGGTGTCGGAATAGGATGATCAGCAATCTATCTTGCGCATGCGAGGTCGCCAAGGAGGAGTTGGGCGCAGGCTGGCCGCAGCAAAAGACACCGCACCGCGGCAATCACGTCAAGTCTCCGTGGGATCTGCTCCGTCTGCGGCACACGGGCCGTTCGTCGGCACCGCCTTGCAGATCGTGGGTGAAGACCTTTGCGAGGCGCTCGACATCCGATCGGGTCAGAAGGCGATGGCAAGCGTATCCGGGGTCGAGAGCAGCGCAATTGGCTGCTCTCGACAGAGCGTCCGCCTACGCGGCCTGCGCTCTCGTCTGCAGTGCGGTGCGCAGTTTGTCCTCCTGCTGCTTGGAGAGCGATGTCCTGAGCACGCGCGGCTTGTAGGATTCGATCTCGGGCAGAACCTTGTCGGGGGTGGAACTCTTGACCAGGACGAACAGGGCCGACGAGCCCTTCGGTATCGTCTTGCCGAGGCCCTTGATGAAGTCGTCGTTGATGCCGTAGTCGGCCATCTTGCCGGACAGCGCACCGAAGCCGGCACCGCTCAGACCGCCCACGACCATTCCGGCAAGAGGATTGAGCACCAGCAGGCCGGCCAGCGCGCCGATCAGCATGCCGGTGCTGAGACCGCTCGCTGCCCCCACTTTGGTCAGGTTGACCGCCTGCTTGATCTGGACCTTGCCGGCCTCGGTGTGAACGACAATGCAGGCATCCTCCAGATCGATGAGCTGCTCCTTCTGCATGCTCCGCAGCCTCGTGAGCACTTGGTCCGCGGTGCCGGTGCCGTCAAAATCGAGGACAATGAGATCGCTCATCGCGCAACTCCCAATTTGACTGATGTTTGGATCGGGGCGCACCTGGACTTGGGTCGTTCTTCGGAGCCAGGTGGCACGGCAACCATGCTGCCGAAATCCCTGCAACTTCGGGATCGGGTAGAACCCTCATCGCGCGGCGCGGCAAGTGCTGACTTGATGCAGAGGCGAGAGCGTGGGGGAAACGGGCTCCCGATCGTGGCTCAGCATCCTCAATCCAGGGGTCGGCCGATCCGCTCGGTGGCGAGCGCTGAGCGGCCGGCGGTCGCGGGCGGCAGGCCCGCGGCGGCTTGGCCGTCCTCCCCTGCGATATCCACACGCTCGGGCGGCAACAAGCAGAGACGTCCTTCCGGCCCTGTCGCCAGCGTGTGGATATGGAACGACGTGGGCTCCGCATCGGTCGCCTCCATGACCGGGGACGGGGCGGAGATGATCCGGAGGCTGCCGCATTCTCCGATCCAGTCGATGTGGCGATGGCCATGCATCACCACGGCCCTGCGGCCCAGGTGCTGAAGCTGGCGCACGAACCAGCTGCCGTTGATCAGCGCGGTCCCGATCCGCTCCGAGAACGCCTTGGCGGGCCTGGGATATTCCATCAGGTGGTGGTGCAGGGCCACGATCCAGCGCGCGCGCGGAAATTGCCGGACGGCGGCGGCCAGCCTGTGCGCCTGCTCGGCGGTGATGAGGCCGAGCGCATTCGTGAAGGAGAAATGCGTCTCCGCGCACGTGTTGAGCAGGATGACGCCCAGCCCGTCATCGCCGTCGGGCGCCAGCACCATTGGAAAGGCGTCGGCCCATACCCTTGCCAGCTCGATCGAGAGCCGCAACCCGCCGGCGTCGGCGAACGCCGCGATGGCGCGGCGGCGCGGCGCCAGCGCTCGGGAAAGGGTGTACCCGAGGCGCCCGGTGTTGGGATCGACGATGCGGACTCTGTCGCCCTGCACGGCCATGATGGCGGAGAGCGTGCGCATCTGGCGCAGGCGCCCGCCGGGGCTGGTCGGCAGGTCGAGCCGCGCCGGATTGGCACGGTCGACGACATTGGTGTCGTGATTGCCCGGCAGCAGCAGCGTGCGCTCCAAAAGCCGCGGATGGCGTCCCAGCGCGGCCAGGAACTCGGCCCATTCGGCCGACCGGCCGGCATCGGTCATGTCGCCGGTGACGAGCACCAGGTCGAGCGGCCGCTCGGTGTGGATGGCGTCGAGCCGGGCCAGCAGCCGCTCCAGCCGCGTATTGCCGCGCGGGCCGGCGCGTCCGCTCTCGATACGGAATCCGTAGCGCTCGCCGACGGCATGCAGGTCCGCCAGGTGCGCGACGCGCCAAGTCCGGCCGTCCGGCGGCAGCCCGTCGAAGGCCCGCAGGTCGCGCGGCTGATCCATGGTGGCGTCGGCGAGCCCCCACGCGAGCGCAGCCGCCGAAAGGTAGCCGCCGACGAGCACCACGGCATTGGCCAGCGCCGGGACGACGAGGCGCTGGGGCCAGACCAGGTCCCCGGCATCGCCGACCCAGCGCGCGGCGGGCCAAGCGAGCGTCACGACCCACAGGGCGACCGCACATCCGATGAGCCCGGCGCCGGCCGCCGTTGCCGCACGCAGGCGCGCATGCGCTTCGGGACCGGGACGCGAGCCGAGCAGGCGCTCCGCCAGGTGCTGCAGGCCCTCGCGGCAGAGCGTGTAGCCGGGCTGGACGGCCAGGGAATTGAGCGACCAGAAAGCCTGCTCGGCAGCACGCCAGAGAGGACGCCAGCCAACCCATGCCAAGGCGAGGAGGACGGCGAGGAGGAGCAACGCCCAGATTCCGCCGAGCGGCGCCACCACCCTTCTGGCAAGCGCTGCGAGCCATGCCGTGGCGATCAATGGCGCCAGACCGACCAGGATGGCTGGCAGGACGATCAGAAGCCCCCAGGCCACCGCCAGCTTCGGCAGGCTGATCTCCGCCAGGAGGCTGCCCGCGATGCGCAGGAGCGAGTGCTGCTTGGTGCTGGATGCGTCATCCTCGACGTCGCCGAAGCGCGGATCGATCAGCGGGGGCAAGGGCGACGGTCGGGGCCCGCGGTCCGCATCCCTGTGCCCGCCATCGCTCATGCTCCTGCGCGCCCGTAGCCTTGTTCCCCACGCCGACGTGGCGCGCCGGACCCAGCCGCGTGGCTCACCGGGCCGAGCCGCTGCCTCGCGCCGGGAGCGGAGCGTCGCGCTTTGAGAACGGCCCCCCGGAGAGCGCTCCGCCACCGGCTCGCCCGCCATGCACCGGCACGGCGCCGCGCCGCGTCCAAATGCGCCATGCGTGCTCCGCAGCTTGTGCGTTGGGGAAGCGCAACGCGTCGGCAACCCTGTCGCAGCGCGCCGAGCGGCGGTATCGGGGTGATGCCCGAGAGGAGGAGGGGGAGAGTCCGGTGGGATGTCGATCAGCCCGGCCCGGTGGGCTGCGCCTGGCTGAAGCCGGTCCGCGCCTCGTCCGACCGTTAAGCCCGCTTGCGCCGTGTCAATGCGCCTCTTGCGGCTTCCGGCGATGCTGCGTGTGCTTTCCTCGAAGGCGGACACTGCGCCCAGCGAGGGAAAGTTCAGGAGATCGCCATGTACAAGCACATCCTCATTGCTGCGGACGGCTCTGAGCTGGCAGGCCGCGCCGTAGCCGCCGGCCTCGCCCTGGCCAAGGCTCTCGACGCGCGGGTGACGGGGGTGACAGTAACGGAGCCCTGGTCGGCGATGGCGATAGGCGAGCCCGCACTCACGTTCCCGATCGAGGACTACGAGAAGGCCGCCGCGGAAAACGCCGCGCGCATCCTCGCGAGTGTGGCGGGCGCAGCCAGGGACGCAGGCATCGCGTGCGAGACGGTGCGGGTGAGCGATTTCCCGGCGGAAGGGATCATCGCGACGGCCAGGGAAAAAGGCTGCGACCTGATCGTGATGGCTTCGCATGGGCGGCGCGGCCTGTCGAAGCTCATCCTGGGGAGCCAGGCCACGCGCGTGCTTGCGCTCAGCGCGGTTCCGGTGCTGATCTGCCGATAGGACTGCCGCGGCTGCAGCCTGTGGTGGATCGAGACTTGCCATGCGCTGGACCGAAGCCGGTGCCGATTTGCCGGGCCCGCTCGTTCGATCGCCCCGGGGCCGCGTCTGCGTGAGACGCTCTGTGACCGATCCTCCCGCAGAGAGACTTTCCCCTAACGGTTTGACGGCAATCGCCTCGAGCGCGAGCTGAGCCGGCTAGACATCCGCTTCATTGCCTTCGGGGCTCATGAGCCGCTCAACGTCGACGAGGCGCACGCGGCTGCTCTGCGGAAGGTCGATAAGGCCGGCCAGCTTGAGCTTGGTGAACGTCCGGCTGACCGTCTCGATGGTGAGGCCGAGGAAGTCGGCGATGTCGGTACGAGTCATCGGCAGGTCGAAGACGAGCGGGTCCTGGCCTTTGCGCGCGTTGCGGCGGGAAAGCGCGAGCAGGAACGCAACGAGGCGCTCCCTCGCACTGCGCTGACCCGTGGTCAGCAGAAGCTCGCGGGTGGCGGCAAGCTCGTTAGCGAGGGCCTCGTAGAGCCTGAATCCCAATCGGGGGTCCTGGCCGGCGAGCTGGCTGAGGGCGGAGAGCGGAAGGCAACGCAGGCGGGTCGGCTTGGTCGCCTGGGCATTGATGACGTGCTCGCCTTGCACGCCGAGGCCGATGAGGTCCCCCGGATAGGCGAACCCGAGCACCTGCCGCCGGCCGTCGCACAGCACCTTGTAGAGTGCCACGGCGCCGGTCTCGACCTGATAGAGGTGCGTCGCCGGGTCGCCCTCGGCGAATACGAACTCCTTGGTCTCGACCCGGCGCAGCGAGGCGCGGGCCATCCGCTGCTCCAGGGCGAAAGGCTGGCCTGTGCTGGCGGTGGCTGGCTGGAGAGCGGGTTGGTAAGACGCGACCGCGGCTGCGGGGCTGGCCATGGCTCTTCTCCTGGGCTCAATGGTTGGATCAGTCGGTTCTCCCGTGCTTTCGAGCCAATCAACCTCGTGTCGCGCCCTTTCACCGCGTCCGCCACCGAAAGTCATGGTTTGTCGCGGGCGTGTGTGTTCATCGAATCTTGTTACAGCCGTGCGGGCGGTTCTGGCCGATACCTCGTAGCGGACGGTGACGAGCGCCGCGCCGCGGCTTGGCGCACAGGCGAAGCCTGCCGCTCGAAAACGGCGGAGAGGCAGAGGGGCGTCCGCTTTCGGCCGCTCTTCACTGCCGCGGCAGCGGCAGCCGCCTGGGCCAGCGGGTGAAGCAGTGGGCGATCCGGCCGCAGTGGACGACGACCTCGCTCAGCTGCTGTTCGCTGCCGGGGGCGCGATCGATGCGCCAGCGTGGGACGGCGGGCGGCGGATCGGCGGCGGCACGGAAGCAGGTCCACTCCCATCTGCCGACGCAGATGAGGTAGGGCACGCCCCAGCGCCCGAAGGCGATGGTGATGCTCATCGGCGCGTCTCCTCGCGGTGTGCGCCGAGTATGCGAAGGGGGTGTTACGCGGCGGTTCGCGGGAGTGGTTACCGTCGGGTTGAGCGCCTACGCGCGCCTCTGCAGGCGCGAAAGCGACTCTTCCGGGGGGGCTTCGCTCTCTCCCGCCTGCCCACGTACGGGCTGGGCGAGGAACTCGCCGGGCGCTTGCATCAGACCGACCGCGTGCAGGCAGTCCTGCAGGTGCACGTAGCCCACCGGGGAGACGGCCCGCGTCTCGCCGGTCTCGGCGACCGCGATCCAGCGCCATTGGCCGTTGTGATCGAGATCGTATTCGTATCGGGCAGGCATGGCGGCATATTCCTTGTCCCAGGGATCGGACCGCCATAGCCGATTCGCGTGACCTCAACGCAACCCGCGAACCGTTTTCCCTCCTCGATCCCCTGGTTCCTCGCGAGATCGTGAAACCGCGAAAGCGCGAAGCCCTGAAAACGCGAAGTCGATCTCACGAACTCGCGCTACGCGCACGCGCGACTTGGCGCTAGGATTTGAACGGGATCATGTCGGGGACAGCCTCTGTAGAGAGGAGGTATCCCATGACTGGCAAGCTGCTCGCGTTGAGCGGTGCCGCTCTCGCTCTGCTCCTGGTGTCAGCCGTATCGAGTCCTGCTGACGCTCGGCGTGGCGGGCATGCCTTCGCAGGTGCCCACCATTTTCATGCCGCTCCCCATTTCCGTTCCCACGCCTTTATCGGACACCCTCGATTCCACCACCGGCACGCCCACAGGCACATCTTCATCGGGGCGCCGTTCGCCTACGGCTACTACGCCTATGGCGACTGCTACTGGCTGAGGCGTAGAGCCCTGCACACCGGCAGCCCATACTGGTGGAACCGCTACTACGCGTGCGTCGGCGCCTACTGAGAGGCGCGCATGGGCCGGGAGATCGAGCTCCCGGCCCTCTCAATTGGCGGCTCGATGCCACCGAAGCCCCGTCACGCCTGCGGGGTGATCCAGGGCGGGCAGCAGCCGGGCCAGGCGCCGGCGAGCTGCAGCAGGAAGCCCAGCACGACCAGAAGACTCGCCGCCAGGAACGCGCCGCGGCGGGCGGCCAGCGCCGCGTAGTGCTCGGCGCGGGCCTTGCGGATCGCGCCGTCGTCCTGCATGCGCTCCAGCTGCTCGAAGGGATTGCGCTCGCCGGGTGCGCGCGGGCGGATGTTGCGCACGGCCCGCGCGCGGTCGAGCTGTTCGGCCAGCTGCATCTGGCGGTTCTCGTTGAAGAAGGCGAGCCACCACTCGCGCAGCAGCATCGTGAAGCCGGCGAAATCGAGCGCCAGGCCCAGGACGGTCAGCCATTGCTGGGTCATGGTGGGTGAGATGGCGAGTGGTGGTGAGATTTCGGTCGAGATATCTCGATCAGATGCGGCATTCCAATGGCCGGATCATGGAACGAAACATCTTTGCTGACCCAATGGCAGTCGCGCAACCGCGAGATCGCCCCCCGGCGCGCGGCATCCACGCTTCCCACGGCCGCCAGGCGAAACTCACCATCTCACCACGCACCATCTCATCCCACTACATCCCCTTCGGACCCCGCGAGATGGCGGCGATGCCGGTGCGGGAGACCTCGACCAGGCCCAGCTCGGTCATAATGGAGATGAACTGCTCGATCTTGGCTGTGCGCCCCGTCAGCTCGAACACGAAGTGCTCGGTGGAGGCGTCGATCACATTGGCGCGGAAGATCTCGGCGAGCCGCAGCGCCTCGATGCGCTTCTCGCCCCGGCCCGACACCTTCACCAGCACCAGCTCGCGCTCCAGCGGCCGGCCCAGCACGGTGAGGTCGACCACTCGGTGCACGTTGACCAGCCGCTCCAGCTGGCTCTTGATCTGAGTGAGCACCTGCGGCGTGCCGGTAGTGACGATGGTGAAGCGCGAGAGGTGCTTCTCGTGCTCGGTCTCCGACACGGTGAGGCTCTCGATGTTGTAGCCGCGCCCCGAGAACAGGCCGGCGATGCGGGCGAGCACGCCCGGCTCGTTGTCCACCACCACAGAGAAGGTGTGCGTAACGGGCACCTCCTTGCGGTCCTCGAGGAAATAGGCAGAGCCGGGGTGTTTGTCGGGCATGGCGGTCTCACTCGGACTTTTTGTATGATTGCGACGGACATCGTGATATCTTTTGTAGGATAAAGGGTCGTGAAGGTGCAACCATGGCGCAACTGATCGGTGCTCACACCAGCACCTTGCCTTCCTTGCCGATCGCCTTGTCGATCTCCTCCTCGGAGACGTCCGTGCCCAGCAGCATCTCGTTGTGCGCCTTGCCCGAGGGGATCATGGGGAAGCAGTTGGCCAGCGCGGCGACACGGCAGTCGAAGATCACCGGCTTGTCGGCCGGGGCGTCGAGCATGGCCTGGATCTTGTCGTCGAGCTCGGCGGGCTTGTCGGCGCGGATGCCGACGGCGCCGTAGGCCTCGGCGAGCTTGACGAAGTCGGGCAGCGCCGCCGTGTAGCTCTCCGAGATGCGGTTGCCGTGCAGCAGCTGCTGCCACTGGCGCACCATGCCCATGTACTGGTTGTTGAGGATGAACACCTTCACGGGCAGCCGGTACTGCACCGCGGTGGACATTTCCTGCATGTTCATCAGGATCGAGGCGTCCCCGGCGATGTCGATGACGAGCGACCTGGGGTGCGCCATCTGCACGCCGATGGCCGACGGGAAGCCGTAGCCCATGGTGCCGAGGCCGCCCGAGGTCATCCAGCGGTTGGGCTCTTCGAAGCCGAAGAACTGGGCCGCCCACATCTGGTGCTGGCCGACCTCGGTGGTGACGTAGGTGTCGCGGTCCCTGGTCAGCGCGTGCAGGCGCTGCAGGGCATGCTGCGGCATGATGAAATCGGCGCTGTCCTTGTAGGCGAGGCAGTTCCTGGCGCGCCAGCGGTCGATCTGCGCCCACCAGGATTTCAGCGCCGTCTTGTCGACCGTGGCGCCCTTCATGCGCCAGGTGCGGATCAGGTCCTCCAGCACGTAGGCGACATCGCCGACGATGGGCACGTCGACCTGCACGTTCTTGTTGATGGACGAGGAGTCGATGTCGATGTGGACCTTCTTGGACCTGGGCGAGAACGCATCGAGGCGGCCGGTGATGCGGTCGTCGAAGCGCGCGCCGATGCATACCATCACGTCGCAGTCGTGCATGGCGAGGTTGGCCTCGTAGGTGCCGTGCATGCCGAGCATGCCGAGCCACTCCTTGCCCGAAGCCGGGAAGGCGCCGAGCCCCATCAGCGTCGAGGTGACGGGGAAATGGGTGAGCCGCACCAGCTCGCGCAGCAGCTGGCTCGCCTTGAGGCCGGAGTTGATCACGCCGCCGCCGGTGTAGAGCACGGGCTTGCGGGCACGCGCCATCAGCTCCACCGCCTCCGCGATGGCGGCGGAATCGCCTTTCAGGCGCGGCTGGTAGGTCTTGTGCTTCACGTCCTTGGGGCCGGTGTAGGTGCCGGTGGCGAACTGCACATCCTTGGGGATGTCGACGACCACCGGGCCGGGCCGGCCGGTGCGGGCCACGTAGAACGCCTCGTGCAGCACGCGCGCCAGGTCGTCCACGTTCTTGACGAGCCAGTTGTGCTTGGTGCACGGGCGAGTGATGCCGACCGTGTCGCACTCCTGGAACGCGTCGTTGCCGATCAGGTGCGTCGGCACCTGTCCTGTGATGCAGACGACGGGCACAGAATCCATCAGCGCATCGGTAAGCCCGGTGACGGCGTTGGTGGCGCCCGGCCCCGAGGTGACGAGCACCACGCCGACCTTGCCGGTGGAGCGGGCGTAACCCTCAGCGGCGTGCACCGCCCCGCCCTCCTGCCGCACCAGGACGTGGTTTACCCTCTCCTGCTGGAACAGCTCATCGTAGATCGGCAGGACGGCGCCGCCGGGATAGCCGAA
>DATBKR010000726.1:0-3588 GCA_036555805.1 Hyphomicrobiaceae bacterium
GCCCGCTCTTGCCGAGCACCTTCGCGGCGAACTCGACTTCTGCCGCCTCCCCCGGTGCCACCGCAACTTCGAATGCGCGGATGTCGATGACAAGCTGATAGTCGGCAGCCAAGCCTTCCAGCGGGCGGGCGACCGCGCTCAGATAGTGTGAGTTGTCGAGCGCTTCGATGATCTTCGCCTGAACGAGCTTCGGTACCGTATCGCTCCACTGCGCATTGCCGAAGCTCGCTGTCTGTGAACCTGGCGCCCGAGGAACGATCTTCTGGGTGTCCAGCGCAATCGGGGCGCCGGGCTCGGGTACCACCAGCTGCACCTGCACCGTTTTCTCATGGGACGGGAAGATGCGCGGCGCACTGAGGTCATAGGTGGCTACCGGCCCTTTCGCCCCGCCGCCGGTCAGCCGCTCGAGCCCAGAAACGATGCCATCGAGCTTGTCGGAATTCCGTGCCAGTGCGGTCGAGAACGTGTTGAAGTTTCCGATGGTGCCCTTCAGTGGGTCGGCGTTCTCTTTCAGGATCGTGTCGAGGTGGCGCAACGTCTCTCGCGCTGCCTGCGTGAGGCTCTCCGTCGCAGCCTTATCCGCGACAAGCAGTGGCGGCTCACCGCTCAGCGGCGGTGCCGTCGCGCTCCCGCCCCGCAACGAGATGACAGTGGCTCCCGTGAGGCCCTGGAACTCGATCTCCACACGGGTATCAGCCCGCACCGGTGTCGCTGGGTCGAGCGCTGCCGTCACCATGACCTGCTTGGGATCCTCCGCAGTGAGGTCGAGGTCAGTAACTTCTCCGACTCTGATGCCATTGAAGTGAACAGTCGCCCCTTTGAGGAGGCCGGACACCGGCGATTCGAACCTTATTTTATAGGTCGCCTGGCGCTGCAGGCCGCCGACATTTTGCAGCCAGTACACAAACAGGAAACCGGCCACGACGACCGCAAGCGTGAACAGTCCAATGACAATGTACCGTGCTCTGGTTTCCATGGATCGTACGCCTTTCAGCTCACCGAATGCACCGGTCGTTCCTGGCGCGGGCTCGCGCGCCTGCCGTGAAAGTACGCCTTCACCCACGGATGCTCTGAAGTCGCCATGGTCGCGACCGGCCCGATGGTAACGATCCTGCCGTCGGCAAGGACGGCGACGCGATTCGAGATTGCATGCAGGCTGTCGAGATCGTGGGTCACCATAAAGACCGTGAGGCCGAGCGTCTGTTGAAGCGTCCTGATCAGCGCATCGAGGTCGGCAGCGGCAATCGGATCGAGTCCCGAGGTCGGCTCGTCGAGAAAGACGATTTCAGGGTCGAGTGCGAGCGCGCGGGCCAGCGCCACCCGCTTGGTCATGCCTCCGGACAACTCCGATGGCAGTTTATCGCCGTCGGCGGGCGTCAATCCAACCATCTCGAGTTTGGCGATTGCTACCTCCCGGCGCAGCGCGTCCGAGACATCGAGGTATTCGCGCATTGGGAACTCGACGTTCTCGCGCGCGGTCAGCGACGAGAACAGCGCCCCCTGCTGGAAGAGGATGCCCCATCGTCGCTCGAGCGCGCTGCGCGCGGTGTTGCTCGCTCGGTCGAGATCGATGCCGAAAACTTTGATCGAGCCCCCTCGCTTGGGAAGCAGGCCAATGATCGTCCGGAGCAGCACCGACTTGCCGCTCCCGGATCCGCCGACCAAGCCCAGAATCTCCCCCCGGTTGACGTCGAGCGAGAGCCGATCGAGCACCAGATGCGCGCCAAACCCCACGACCAGGTCGCGTACACAAATGATTGCGTCGGATACGCTGTCCATTCGGGGTCACATGTCGATCGAGGCGAAGAACATGGCAAACACGCCGTCGAGTACGATTACGAGGAAGATCGACTTGACGACCGACGTGGTAGTCTGGAGCCCAAGCGACTCGGCACTTCCTCTCACGCGCAGGCCCTCGGCGCAGGCCACGATTCCGATCACAAGGGCCATGAACGGCGCCTTGATCATCCCTACCTTGAAATGCGTGAGAGAGATGGCCTCCTTGAGTCGCGCGATGAAGATGTCGGGACTCATGCCGCCGTAGAACCAGGCCACCAGGCCGCCGCCGTAGAGCGCCGCCATGGAGCCGAGGAAGGCCAGCATCGGTAACGCCAGGAGCAGGGCGATCACGCGGGGCAGAATCAGCACCTCGACGGGGTCACGCCCCATCGTGCGGAGCGCGTCGATCTCCTCGCGCATCTTCATGGATCCGAGCTCGGCGGTATAGGAGCTGCCTGATCGACCGGCCACCATAATGGCGACGATAAGCACGCCGATCTCGCGCAGAACCAGGATGCCGACCAAGTCGACCACGTACACGTCGGCACCGAACTTGCGGAAGTGGAAGATGCCCTGCTGCGCAATGATGCCGCCGATCAGAAATGTGATGAGCAGCATGATGGGCACGGCCTGCCAGCCGACGCGGTCGAGATGATGAACGAGCGATGTGACCCGGAAAGACCGCGGGTTCGCCAACATGCGGGCCATCGCTGCCGCCACGGCACCCAGCATGTCGAGAAACGGCACCAGCTCGCGCCCCAGCCCGACCACCGTGCACCCGATACCCTCCAGCGCCGACAGCAGCGGGTTTTGCTTAGCGGCACCTTCCCGGGCTTTGAGGTTTGTCCGCTGCACGTCCTGCAGGAGACCTCTATAGCGCTCGGCGAGGCCGACGATCTGCGCTTGGCGCCCACGCGCCTCCCAGCGGCGGACGATGCGCTCGGCCAGCCACGCACCGAAGGTGTCGAGAGCGTCGACGCCGCGCATGTCGAGGGAGACGGCAGCTACGTCGGATGCCGCACTACCCAAGCCGTCAATCAGGGCCTCGAGCTTGCGCGCGTTGCCGGCCGTCCACGAACCGCTGGCGGACAACACCATCCGGTTGTCGACGATGTCGCCGCTCAGTAAAGGCTCGGGTTGCAATGCTTCCTCCGGGACGACGGCGTGCAGCAATGGCAGCTTCTCCTCTTGCCGGATTGGCGAGTGGATGACGTTGACCCCAATCAAAACCTTAGGTCGCTGACGGAGTTTCGCCCGATGGCCCTCGTGAGGATGACACTCGCGGCACAGGTCCTGATGCCCGCGTCGGAGGAGCTCTCCCGCGGGGACAGCCCGTATTGGACTGTTTCAGGCTCATTGACGTCACGTGGGAGCGGGTCCAGCTAGCTCGGCGCCTGGACTTTGCTGCTGGCTCCAGCTGGAAGGAAATCAGCCCCGCCCTGGGGGGTCTCAAGGTAGTGGGCGTGGCAAGCGCGAGAGCGACCGAACCAACAGATCATTGGCCGCCTCTATCGCATTACGACTCGAAGCGACCAGAAGTTGTGTTTGTGCCGTCATCATGCGCAATTCCGCGAGTATATCGCGCGCATTCTGCTGATGGTTGCCGCCCTAGCAATACCAGAAGTTCCTGCGGCGTATCGGATGTGACTGGGGGCTTGGCGCACTATGGCTCCCTCCTGTTTCGGCTCAGGCATTGTGGGCTCTCTCAGCCCGCAATGCCTCCGGGACCAATGTTGCCGATATCTGAACCCTATCACCGCCCGAGGCCTTCTCGTTTGCGCCAAATGACGACTTCTCGATGAGTTGGTG
>DATBKR010000727.1:0-4717 GCA_036555805.1 Hyphomicrobiaceae bacterium
CGTGCCGGGGATGGCGGCGATGCCGGGGCGCCGCGCCAGCGCCTCCAGCAGGGCCGCGCGCAGCCGCTCGTTCTCGACGATGTAGGTGGCTGGCTCTCCGCCCTCCACGGTGTTGTCGTACGATATCAGGACGGGGCGGAACATGTCGCCGAGCGCGGAGTCGGTGATGTCGACGGCCGCGACCGGCTCGGCATGAGGGGCAAGCTTGGGCCACACGCCGAGCGCGTCGAGCAGCCTCTTGGAGCCGGCCGAGACCGCCGAGGCGCGCGCATCGGGCGTCGCGGGCGCCGCCCCGGACACCGCCGGATCAATCAGGGCGATGCGGCCCGCAGGCGCCAGGGCATCGGCCAGCGCGCAGGCCAACGCGAGGCCGATGGCGCCACCGCCGACGATGGCGACATCGCAGGCATCAGCTTCGCCGCCGCCCGGCTCCGGCCCGAGGGCAGTGGCAGGAGTCCGCTTGACAGGGCTCACGGCTAGGCCTCCCTTCCCGCGATGCTCTGAACCTGGGTAACGCCATGCCGCCAGCCGGCTCCGCATCGCCGGGAGCGATCGACAACCTCCTCTCCATCCTGGACCTTGAGCCGCTGGAGGATAACCTCTTCCGTGGCCGCAGCCCGCAGCATTCCTGGCAGCGCGTGTTCGGAGGCCAGGTGCTGGGCCAGGCCCTGGTGGCGGCGGTGCGCACCGTGCAGGCCCAGCGCGTCGCCCATTCGCTCCATGCCTATTTCCTGCTCGGCGGCGACCCAGCCTGCCCCATCATCTACAGCGTCGAGCGGGTGCGCGACGGCGGCAGCTTCTCCACGCGCCGGGTGACGGCCATCCAGCACGGCCGACCGATGTTCGTCATGAGCGCGTCCTTCCACAAGGCCGAGGATGGCTTCGACCACCAGAGCGACATGCCCAAGGTGCCGACGCCAGAGGAACTGCCGAGCGAGCACGAGCTGAAGGCCAGAATGATCGCCCACCTGCCTGCGAACATGCGCAGCTACTGGGAGCGCGAGCGTCCCATCGAGCTGCGACCCGTCGATGTCTCCCGCTACTTCTCGCGCGAGCCGCACCGGCCCGAGCAGTACATCTGGATGCGGGCCACGGGCGCGCTGCCCGACGATTTCCCCCTGCACCAGTGCGTACTCGCTTACGCCTCGGACTTCTCGCTCCTGGACACGGCGCTGATCGCCCACGGCAAGCTCATGTTCGACAAGGATGTGCAGCTGGCGAGCCTCGATCACGCTCTGTGGTTCCACCGCCCCTTCCGGGCCGACCACTGGCTGCTCTACGCCCAGGACAGCCCCAACGCCCACGGCTCGCGCGGGTTCTGCCGGGGCAGCATCTTCACTCGCGATGGCGTGCTGGTCGCTTCGACGGCCCAGGAAGGCCTGATGCGGCAACGCACTTCGGCCTTCATGCCCAAATGATGGGCATTTTTGCCATTTTGCACATATTTTCATCATCGACCGGGTTTTGACCACATCCACGTCCTGCCGGAAATTCAGGCTATTGTTCAATAACTTGTTCCCGGCCACCCTGTCTGGCATGCCTCTTGATACGCACCGCTCGGCGCCGCTTTGCGAGCGTCGAGGGGAGCGCTGCGTCTTTGCCCAATTCGGAGCCCGGACGCCAGAACACAGGGGAAATCAATCCAAGGGGAAATACATGAAACTCGTGACCGCCATCATCAAGCCCTTCAAGCTCGAGGAAGTCCGCTCCGCGCTGACCGAAATCGGCCTGCAGGGCATGACCGTGACCGAAGTCAAAGGCTACGGACGGCAGAAGGGGCACACCGAGATCTACCGCGGCGCCGAGTACGCGGTGAGCTTTCTACCCAAGGTGAAGATCGAAGTCGTGGTGCCGTCGGGCAGCGTGGACAAGGCCGTGGAAGCCATCGTCCGCTCGGCCAAGACGGGGCAGATCGGCGACGGCAAGATCTTCGTTTCCGCCATCGACCATGCGGTACGCGTCCGCACGGGCGAAACCGATGAAAGTGCGATCTAGCCCTCTCGCCCGGTAGCAACAACCCGAGAAGTCGCCGCACAACCTGGAGGCAACCTAAATGAATGTCGGTGGTTTGCGCCGGATTGCATCGCTCGCAATCCTGGCGGGTCTGGCAGGGATGGCGCTCGAGCCGTCATTGGCCCAGGCGGCCGATGCGCCCACGCCCAACAAGGGGGACACGGCGTGGATGCTGACCGCCTCGGCGCTGGTCCTGCTCATGACCGTGCCGGGCCTCGCCCTCTTCTACGGCGGCCTGGTGCGCACCAAGAACATGCTCTCGATGCTGATGCAGGTGTTCTACACCGTCTGCATCGTGTGCGTGATCTGGGTGCTCTACGGCTACAGCATGGCCTTCAGCGAGGGCACCACCTACAACAGCCTGTTCGGCGGCATCTCCAAGGCATTCCTCATGGGCGTCACGACGGAGTCCAACGTCGAGACGTTCACCGACGGCGTGGTGATCCCCGAACTGGTGTACGTCTGCTTCCAGATGACGTTCGCGGCCATCACGCCCGCGCTGATCGTGGGCGGCATGGCGGAGCGCATGAAGTTCTCCGCCATCGCGGTCTTCATCCCGCTGTGGGTGACCTTCGTCTACTTCCCGGTCGCGCACATGGTCTGGTACTGGGCCGGCCCGCACGCCACCGTCGAGGCTGCCAAGGCGCTCGCGGCCGCTGCTGACCCGGCGACCAAGGCCGCGGCGGAAGCGGCGCAGGCTGCGGTAGCGGCCAACGCCGGTCTCGCCTTCCAGTGGGGCGCGATCGACTTCGCCGGCGGCACCGTGGTGCACATCAACTCAGGGATAGCGGCGCTGATGGGTGCGCTGTTCGTCGGCAGGCGCGTCGGTTTCGGCAAGGAGGCCATGCCGCCCCACTCGCTGACGCTGACGCTCGTCGGCGGCGCACTGCTGTGGGTGGGCTGGTTCGGCTTCAATGCGGGCTCCGCGCTCGAGGCCGGCGGCACCGCCGCGCTGGCGATGACCAACACCTTCGTCGCCACGGCGGCCGCTGCGCTGGCCTGGCTGGTGGTTGAGAACATCGCCAAGGGCAAGCCGAGCCTGCTCGGCGCCGTCACCGGCGCGGTGGCCGGCTTGGTGGCCGTCACGCCGGCGTCGGGCTTCGCCGGCCCGATGGGCGCCATCGTGCTCGGCATCATCGCCGGCGCCGTGTGCTTCATCGCTTGCTCGGCGGTGAAGAGCGCGCTCGGCTACGATGACGCGCTCGACGTGTTCGGCGTGCACTGCATCGGCGGCATCGTCGGCGCGCTGCTCACCGGCATCCTGGTGAACCCGGCACTCGGCGGAACCGGCATCTTCGACTATGCCGCTGGCAAGGTCGCCGACTTCGATACGATGACCCAGCTGTGGGCGCAGTTCAAAGCCGTGTGCCTGACGCTGGTGTGGTCAGGCGTCGGCACGATCGTCCTGCTCGGCATTGTCCGTGCGGTCATCGGTCTGCGGCCGGCCACCGACCAGGAGCGCGAGGGCCTCGACCTCGTCGATCACGGCGAGCGGGCTTACAACTACTGAGCGCCTCCTGCGGCGGAGCCTGCGTTCACTCGGGCTCCGCCACCTCTCGGCGCGCGCGTCAGCCCAGACACCGCGCCCGCCGCCGCTCCCAGGAACGCCTGGGCGCCGTAGTTGCTCCTGGCCGCCCCGCCGCTTTGTCTTGTGACTGGGAGCCCGTCGATTCAAGGCCCGATGCGGATCTTGGCGCCAGCGCCAAGCCGCGCCACGAGGCGCATGAGGTGGTGGCGCTTCAGCGCGATGCAGCCCTCGGTCGGCCGGTAGCCGGGGTGTGCCACGTGCATGAAGACGGCGCTGCCGGCGCCGCGCACGCGCGGCCTGAGATTGTGGCCCAGCACGACGATGAGATCGTAGAGCCCGTCGGCGCGCCAGAGATGTTCCGCGCTGGCCGGATAGGGGTGGCGCACCGGCCGGTTGTAGTTGCGGTCTGCCGGAGCGTCGCACCAGCCGTCGCGGCGGGAGATGCGCCGCACCGGCAGCCGCGTCGCCGGGCGGCGCACGCGGTCCGCGCGGTAGAGCACGTTCAGGACGCGCCAGCAGCCGACCGGCGTGGCCCCGTCGCCCTCGCGTTTGCGCGTCCGGCGCCCGCTGCGACCGAGCGCACAGGCAAAGGTAAGCCCGCCGAGCTTAACGATACCTCGCGGCCGCGCCGCCGACCGGCCCAGGACCAACACAGGCCCCGGGGTCCGCTGGCGGCGTGCGGGACGAAAACCTCGACAAGCTCGGGACATCGTCAGGCTCGATCCGAAGGTATCCGTAGGTGATCCAAAGTCCGTGCCCCTGTTTCACACGCGGGAGTAATGCTAGACTTCAATCCACCTGGCAACAAATCCGCACCTGGAGCCAAAGTGATATGAGCACCGCACGGAAGATTCTCATCGTCGACGACGACGAGGACCTTCGTGAGTCCCTCAAGGATCAGCTGGCGCTGCACGACGAGTTCGAAGTGGTCACGGCCCCCACAGCGTCGAAGGCGATCGACGCCGTGAAGGGCAACCATCTCGACCTCGTCCTCCTCGATGTGGGCCTGCCCGACATGGACGGGCGCGAAGCCTGCAAGCTGTTGCGCAAGACAGGCTTCAAGAGCCCCATCGTCATGCTGACGGGCAACGACTCCGACGCCGACATGATCCTCGGCCTCGATTCCGGGGCCAACGACTACATCACCAAGCCCTTCAAGTTCGCGGTGCTGTTGGC
>DATBKR010000728.1:0-6044 GCA_036555805.1 Hyphomicrobiaceae bacterium
GACTGCACGATGGTGCCGAACGCGCCGCCGATGATGATGCCGACCGCCATGTCCACCACGTTGCCCCTCAGGGCGAAATCCTTGAACTCGTTGAGGATGTTCATCGCTTCGTCTCCTCTTCCGCCGGGGCGATATTCTCAATGCGATGCGGCCCAGTGGTAAACGGGCCCTGAGGCGTCGCTCCCGGTGCGTCCCGTTGGACACAGCCGTTACCGTAGGGCAATATGGGCCATCGGCACCGGCTACGGTGCAAGCTGTTGAACCCGTGACGGTTTCGCGCTCGCCGTAGAACCCCGTGCAGACCCCAGGGCAGACCCCAGGACGACCATGATCGAAGGCTGGGCGGTCATCCTTCTCGCACTCGCCTACGTGAGCGGCCTGTTCGCGCTGGCGTGGTATGCCGACCGCACTTTCCGGGGCCGCAAGGGCGGTGACGGCAGGCCGGTGATCTACGCCCTGTCGCTCGCCGTCTACTGCACGTCGTGGACGTTCTTCGGCAGCGTGGGCTTCGCCACTTCGACGGGATACGCCTTCTTCGCCGTCTATCTGGGACCGATCCTCCTGTTCGCGCTCGGCTGGCCGCTGCTGGTGCGCATCGTGCGGCTCGCCAAGAGCCAGAACATCACCTCCATCGCCGACTTCCTGGCCGCGCGCTACGGCAAGAGCCAGGCCGTGGGGGCCATCGTCACGGTCATTGCCGTGGCCGGTTCGCTGCCCTACATCGCGCTGCAGCTCAAGGCCGTGGCCCTGTCCGTGACCACCCTGCTCGGCGCACTGCCGCTGCAGCTTTTCAGCCTGCGCATCGACACCGCCCTGGTCATCGCCCTGGCGATGGCCGCGTTCGCGGTGCTGTTCGGCACCCGCCACATCGACGCCACCGAGCACCAGGAAGGACTGATCGTGGCGGTCGCCGCCGAGTCGATCGTCAAGCTTGCCGCGTTCCTCACCGTCGGCATCTTCGTGGTCTTCTCCGTGTTCGGCGGCATCGGCTCGTTCCTGGAGCGCGCCGCCGCCAACGCCGAGGTGCAGCGCCTGTTCGCCTCCGAGCTGGATGTCGGCTTCTGGCTGACCGTCACGTTCCTCAGCTTCGTCTGCATCGTGCTGCTGCCCAGGCAGTTCCACGTAACCGTGGTCGAGAACAACTCCGAGACCGAGGTGCGCCGGGCCGCCTGGCTGTTCCCCGTCTACCTCGCGCTCATCAACCTGTTCGTCGTGCCGATCGCGGCGGCCGGGCTGATGACGCTCGGCGGCGGCTTCGTCCCGGCCGACATGTACGTGCTGGGGCTGCCGATTGCCGCCGGCTCCGAGCCCATCACCCTGTTCGCGTTCGTGGGCGGCTTGTCCGCCGCCACAGCCATGGTGATCGTGGAATCCGTCGCGCTGGCCATCATGGTCTGCAACGGGCTGGCGGTGCCCTTGCTGCTGCGCCGACGCGCCGACGCCGCCCGCGGCCAGATCGACATGGCCTGGCGGCTCCTGGTGGTGCGCCGCGCCGCCATCTTCGCCATCATCCTGCTGGGCTACCTCTTCTACCTCCTCGTCGAGAGCGGCCGGCCGCATGCTCTGGCCTCCATCGGCCTCGTCTCGTTCGCGGCCATCGCCCAGCTCGCGCCGGCGTTCTTCGGCGGCCTCATGTGGCGGCGCGCCACCGCGGCCGGGGCGATCGCAGGCATCGTCGGCGGCTTCGCCGTGTGGGCCTACACGCTACTGCTGCCGTGGATCATCGAGGCTGGCTGGCTGCCGCGCTCGGTCTTGACGGAGGGGCCGTTCGGACTCCTGCTGCTCGCCCCGCAGGCGCTGTTCCACTCGCACCTCGATCCGCTCACGCACGGGGTGCTGTGGAGCATGGCGGCCAACGTCACGATGTACGTGGTGGGATCGTTGTTGAAGGCGCCCGAGCCGGTGGAGCGGCTGCAGGCGCACCTGTTCGCGCTGAGCGGCCTGCCGCGCGCTCCGGTCGCGCCGCCGCTGCGCATGTGGCGCTCGTCGATCACCGCGGGCGAGCTGCAACGCACCGTGGCTCGCTATCTCGGCGCCGAGCGCGCCGAGCGCTCGTTTCTGGAGTACGCACAGAGCAGCGGCGCGCCGCTCGCGGCCAACGCCGAGGCCGACATCCACCTCGTGCGCTTCACCGAGCACCTGCTGGCGAGCGCCATCGGCGCGGCGTCCTCGCGGCTGGTGCTGTCGCTGCTCCTGCGCCGCAGCGATGCCGGCAGCCACTCGGCCCTCAAGCTGCTCGACGACGCCACCGAGGCCCTGCAGTACAACCGCGACCTCCTGCAGTCGGCGCTCGACCAGGTGCGCCACGGCCTCAGCGTGTTCGACCGCAACATGCAGCTCATCTGCTGGAACCGGCAGTTCCGCGAACTCCTGGGCCTGCCCGCGGAGCTCGGCCGGGTGGGCGCCCCGCTCGACCAGATCCTGCGCGTGTGCGCGGAGCGCGGCGATTTCGGGGCGGGAGGCGTGAGCACGCTGGTGGCCGACCGCCTGGTCAAGCTGGCCGTCACCCACGAGACGTTCCAGGAGCACTTCAGCGGCGGCGCTCGGACGCTCGAGATTCGCACCAGCCCGATGCCGCAGGGCGGCATCGTCACCACCTATTCCGACATCACCGAGCGCGTGGAAGCAGCCGAGGCGCTGGCGCGCGTGAACGAGACGCTGGAGCGGCGCGTGCAGGAGCGCACGGCCGAGCTCACCGAGGTAAACAACGCGCTGGCCATCGCCAAGCGCAAGGCGGACGAGGCCAACCTCGACAAGACGCGCTTCCTGACCGCGGCGAGCCACGACGTGCTGCAGCCGCTCAACGCGGCGCGGCTCTACGCCACCAGCCTCGTCGAGCGGCACATCGATGCGTCCGACGCGCGGCTCGTGCGCAACATCGACGCCTCGCTGGAGGCGGTGGAGGAGATCCTCAACGTGCTGATCGAGATCTCCCGCCTCGACGCCGGCCGCATGGAGCCCGACATCACCGATTTCGCCCTGAACGACGTGTTCGAGCGCCTGGAAGTGGAGTTCCAGCCGATGGCGCGCGAGAAGCGGCTCGACCTGCGCATCGTTCCCACGCGGGCGTGGGTCTCCTCGGACCGCAGGCTGCTGCGGCGCATGCTGCAGAACCTGGTGTCCAACGCCATCAAGTACACGCCGAGCGGCAAGGTGCTCCTGGGCGTGCGCCGCGTCGGCGCGAAGCTGAGCATCCAGGTGCACGACACGGGGCCCGGCATTCCCGTCACCAAGCACTCCCTGATCTTCAGGGAGTTCCAGCGCCTGGAGGAGACGGCGCATTCCGTCAGGGGCCTGGGCCTCGGCCTGGCGATCGTCGAGCGCATCGGCAAGGTGCTGGGCCATGGCATCGAGCTGCAGTCGACCCAGGGGCGCGGCTCCCTGTTCGCGGTCGAGCTGCCGCGCGCCGAGCCGCGCCCCGCCGTCGAGCCCGCCGTCGCCGCGGCGCCGGTGAGCGGGCGGCTCACCGGACTGCGCGTGCTGTGCATTGACAACGAGCCCGACGTGCTTAACGGCCTGTGCATCCTGCTGGAGGGATGGGGCTGCACCGTGCTCGCGGCGGTCAACGGCGCCGATGCGGCTGCCCGCCTGGGCAGCTTCCAGGCCGAGCCGGACGTGATCCTGGCCGACTACCACCTCGACGGCACCACCGGGCCTGAGGCCATCCGCGCGCTGCGCACCGCGCTCAAGGTGCAGCCGCCGGTCGTCGTCATCACCGCCGACCACTCCGCCGAGGTCCAGCGCGCGGTCCGCGCCCACGGCTATGCGCTGCTGCGCAAGCCCCTGAAAGCGGCTGCCCTGCGGTCCCTCATGCACCAGCTCACCCGGCAGAGGGCGGTAGCGGCGGAATAGGGCCGCTAATTCGGCAGGCGCGACCAGTCGCCGGAGGCGCCGATCTTGTTGATGGCGATCACCGCCTGTGTGCGGCTGTCCACACCCAGCTTCTGCAGGATCGCCGATACGTGCGCCTTGATGGTTGCCTCCGAGACCCCCAGCTTGAAGGCGATCTGCTTGTTAAGCAGCCCCTCGCCCAGCATCATGAGAACGCGCACCTGCTGCGGCGTCAGGGTGGACATGCGCGAGACGAGTTCGGCCGTTTCACCGCTCGGGGCGCTGGCGAGATCCAGGTCGGCCGGCAGCCACACCTCCCCGCCCATGATCCGGCGGATGGCCTGGCGAATGCTTTCCACCGGCTGGGACTTGGGGATGAAGCCCGAAGCGCCGCAGTCGAGGCACTGCCGGATCGTGACTGGATCCTCGCTCGCCGACACGATCGCCACCGGCACCTCGGGATGCTGCGCACGCAGGTACAACAGGCCGGACAGGCCATGCACCCCCGGCATGGAAAGATCGAGCAGTATCAAGTCGGTCTCTCTGGCCGTCGCGACCAGGTCCGTCAGTTCGTCGAGCGAGCCCGCCTCCAGCACCTCCGCCCCCGCGAACGCATCGCCCAGCGCCTGGCTCAGCGCGCCGCGGAACAGCGGGTGGTCGTCGACAATGATAAAACGGTAGCCAGTCATGCTTCCCGTATCCAAGTCCCTGCGGGCACGCCGGCCATCAGTGTGGCAAAACGGCTCGCACATCCACAAATTAGCCGCTTTTTACGGCGTTCGCCAATGCCACCCGGCGCCATGCCAAACGCCATACCACATGCCATCCCGCGCCGTTGTGCAGGCGCGGCACTCGTGGCACCATGAATCGCTGCGAACGGGTCAGACCGCCGAAGAGGGGGCCAGACCCCTTTCGAGTGCCGCTGGGTTTCAACTCAACGTAGACGACAGGCGTCTGACCCCAAGCCATGATCGAATGGAGCGAACGCAAGGCCTACTGGCGCAATACCAAGGTGCAGATGCTCACCAGCCTCCTGCCGTTCCTGCTCGTCCTCATCGTTCTCCCGCTCTATGCCGACGTGCTCGACGACATGCGCGTCCTCGGCATCCCGCTCGGCTACTTCCTCGCCTGCCACGGCCTCCTCATCATAGCCTTCGTGACCATCGCCCTGTTCGTCAACCGGCAGGACGCCATCGACCACTGGCACGGCGCGCACGAGGACATCTGAGGGGCACCTGAAGCACATGGCGGCCACATCGGGGGTCCGGTTCGTCAATCCGCGGCTCGGCACGTACTTCGGCATCTTCTCGGCCGCCCTGGCAGGGCTGGTGCTGATGGCGTTGATGTTCGAGCAGCTGGGGGTGTCGGACACTGCCATCCGCCTCCTCATGTTCGCCGGGCCGATCGCGCTCTACGGCGCATTCGGCGTGCTCACCCCCGCCAGCGACGCCAACGACTATTTCGCCTGCGGCCGGCGCGTACCCGCCTTCTTCAACGGCCTCGTACTGGCCATCACGGCGCTCGGCGGCGCCGGCCTGATGGCGCTCGCCGGCGCCCTCTTCGCGGTCGGCTTCGACGCCCTGTGCCTCAGCCTGGGCCTCTGCACCGGGCTCGTGTTCATGGGCGTGCTCATCGCGCCCTTTCTGCGCAAGTCGGGCGACTACACCGTCCCGAGCTACCTCAGCCGGCGCTTCGAGAGCCGCATGCTGCGCATCGTCGCTGCGGCGGTGCTGGCCGTGCCGCTCATTCTGCTTCTCGCCGCGGAGACGCGCTTTGCGGCCTACGCCGCGACCTGGCTGACCGGCCAGCCCGAGCCGCTCATGGCGGCTGCCGCGGTGCTGTGCGCGCTGGCCATCGTGTTCGCGGGCGGCATGCGCTCGCACACGTGGTCGGCCTCCGCCAAGGCGATCGTCGCCCTGGCGGCCCTGATGGTGCCGGCTACCATCGTCGCGCTGATGGTCTCGAACCTGCCGCTGCCGCAGATCACCCACGGCAACACCCTGCGTGTGATCACGCGTACCGAGGCGGCACGGGGGCTGCCCCTCCTGGCGGCGCCGATGCTGGCCTTCGAGCTTCCGGGACAGGGCCTCGAGCCCCTCGCCAAGCGCTTCATTCAGACCTTCGGCAGCGTCGGCAGCCTCGCCTTCGTGCTGATGGCGCTGGTAGCCACAGCCGGCACGGCCGCCTCGCCGCTGCTCCTGCAACGGCCCGGC
>DATBKR010000729.1:0-9489 GCA_036555805.1 Hyphomicrobiaceae bacterium
GGCCGCAGATGACGCGCTTCTTCTCCGGGTCGTAGGTCAGCGTCGGCTGGCCGTAGAGCTGCCAGCCCTTGTTCAGTTCCGCCGTGACGCGGTGGCAGAAGGCGGCGTCGTCGGGGCCGGTCAGATAGCGGTAGAGCTTCATGAGACCTTGTCCTTCCCGGCAATGGCGGCGGCGATGGCGACCGTGCGGCGGGCCGCCTCGGCGTGCATCAGCTCCACCATCCGGCCGTCGACGGTGATCGCGCCCCTGCCCTTGTTCTCCGGCCGGTCGAACGCGGCGATGATCCCGCGCGCCAACGCCACCTCCGCCTCGGGCGGCGCGAACACCTCGTTGGCCACGACGATCTGGTCGGGATGGATCAGCGTCTTGCCGTCGAACCCGAGGGCGCGGCCGTGCAGGCATTCCCGCTGGAAGCCTTCCGCGTCCTTGAAATTGTTGTAGACGCCATCGAGCGCGTCGAGGCCATAGGCGCGCGCGGCCGTGACGGCGGCGGAGAGCCAATAGAGGGCGGGGCGGCGGTTCTTGGAGAGGTCGGCGCGGGTCTCCTTGACGAGGTCGTTGGTGCCCATCACGAAGCAGCTGAGGCGCGCACCAGGCTCCCTCGCCGCGGCCGCGATAGCGCCGATGTTCAGGATCGCCAGCGGCGTCTCGATCATGGCCCACAGCCGCAGCCGCTCCGGCGCGCCGGCCTTGCCGAGGCGCTCCGTGACGCGGGCGATATCCGCGCCGCTGCCCACCTTGGGCACCAGCACCGCGTCGGGTGCCGCACCGAAGGCGGCCTCCAGGTCGGCCGCGCCCCACGGCGTCTCCAGCCCGTTGATGCGGATCACGACCTCGCGCCCGCCGTAGCCGCCGGCCTTGACGGCGGCGCAAACCTGGGCGCGGGCCGCCTCCTTGGCCTCGGGCGCCACCGCGTCCTCCAGGTCGAGGATCAGCGCATCCGCGGGGAGCGACTTGGCTTTCTCGAGCGCGCGGGCGTTGGAGCCCGGCATGTAGAGCGCGCTGCGGCGCGGCCGGATGGTCATGGAGTCTGCCATAGAGGCTCCGGGGGCTCCTTCGATTGTGCCTTGCACAAGTTAGGCAAGGCGCGCGAATTAAGCAAAGCCGGCGCAATAGGGGCGTGCTTGCGGCTTGGCAGCCGGGCCGGGCTTCGTCAAATTCGCGCGAATCCGTCCAGGGGATGGGGCTGCGGTGGACCGAGTTGACGTGGTGATCGTGGGCGGCGGCATCGTCGGCAGCGCCGTTGCCTGCTTCCTGACCGCCGATGCCGGCTTCCGCGGCAGCGTCGCCATCGTCGAGCGCGACGCCGCCTACCGCGAGGACAGCACGGCGCGCTCGGCAGGCGGCCTGCGCCAGCAGTTCTCCACGCCCGAGAACGTCGCCATGTCGCAGGTCACGCTGGCGACCCTCCGCAGCCTCAAGACGCAGTTCGGCGCCGATGCCGACGTGGCCTTCCGTGAGCAGGGCTATCTGATCCTGGCGAGCGCGGACGGGAAGGCTTTGCTCGCCGGGAACGTGGCCCTGCAGCGGTCGCTGGGAGCCGACATCGCGCTCCTCGGCGCGGCCGAACTTGCCGCCCGCTTTCCCTGGCTCTCGACCGACGGCGTCGCCGCAGGAGGCTTCGGCCGGTCGGGCGAGGGCTGGTTCGATCCCGTGAGTCTGGCTTCCCTGTTCCGCAAGGCGGCGGTGGCCCGCGGCGCAACCGTCATCGGCGACGAGGTCACCGGCATCGACGTTGGCGGGCGCGTGGCAGGCGTCGTGCTGGCGCGCGGCGGCAGGCTCGCGTGCGGCTCGCTGGTCGATGCCGCGGGCCCCTGGGCGGGACGGGTGGCGGCGCTGGCCGGCGTGCCGCTCCCGGTCATTCCGCGCAAGCGCTACGTCTATGTCGTCGACTGCCGCGAGCCGCCCGGGACGCTGCGGGGCGCGCCGCTCACGGTCGATCCGGGCGGCGTGTGGTTCCGGCCCGAGGGCCGCGTCTTCATCTGCGGCCGGTCGCCGGGCGAGAATGCGGAGCCCGCCATCGGCGATCTCGACGCCGTCGACTACGCCTTCTTCGAGCAGGAGGTGTGGCCGCCGCTGGCGGCGCGGGTGCCCGCCTTCGAGAGCCTCAAGGTGGTCAACGCCTGGGCCGGATACTACGACTACAATACCCTCGACCAGAACGCCGTGATCGGGCCGCATCCGGACCTGCCCAATCTGTACTTCGCAGCGGGGTTCTCCGGGCACGGCGCCCAGCAGGCCGCGGCCGCCGGCCGGGCGGTTGCCGAACTGATCGTGCACGGCGCCTATCGGACGATCGATCTTTCCCGCTTCGGCTATGCCCGCATCGCCGCCAACGCCCCGCTGCCGGAGCGCAACGTCATTTGAACAACAGAAATCAGAAATCAGAAATCAGAAATCGGAAATCGGACAGTCGGACTGGGATTCTGATTTCTGATTTCTGACTTCCGATTTCCGATAGCGCGGAAACTCCCAGAAAATCGAGATTGGGGCGCCGTTGCCGGCATTTTGTGATCGACACCCGTCCGCAAATCGTCTGTACGCTTCTCCTCGGGTGGAGAAGCATGGATTCGGTGCAAACGGCAACAGCGGTCCCGCTGATCGCGGTGTGCGTCTGCACACGCGGGCGGCCCCAGATGCTGCGCAGATGCCTCGCCTCTCTGCGCCGGCAGGAGTTCGACACCGCGCGGCTGCGCATGCAGCTCATCGTGGTGGACAACAACACCGAGCCGACGGCGCGGCCGATCTACGAGGAGTTGTGCGAGGGCGGGAAGCCCGGCGGCTTCGTGCACTGCCCGCGTCCCGGCATTCCGATGGCGCGCAACGCCGCGCTGAGGGCCGCATTGCATGCCGGAGCGGACTTCATTGCCTTCCTCGACGACGACGAGGTTGCCCCCCCGCGCTGGCTGGCCCTGCTCGTGCGCGCCCTCCAGGAGTCGGGCGCCGACGCCGTCCAGGGCGGCGTCCTCGCTCTCCCGCCTCTCGCCGAGGACATCGCCGCCGGGAAGACCTCCGCGGGCACCCTTGAGCCGGCCGGCCCGCTCTCCTGGGAACCCTGTGAATCGCTCGCCACGTGCAACGTGCTGTTCAAGGCGCGCCTGGTGGCGCCGCCGCTGTCGCTGCGCTTCGACGAGTCGATGCGGTTCACCGGCGGCAGCGACCGCGAATTTTTCATGCGCGCCCACAAGCGCGGCGCAAGGCTTTTGCGCGTTCACGATGTCGATGTGTTCGAGGACGCCCACCCGCGACGCCGCACGCTTGCCTATCAGGCCGCGCGCGCCTTCGCCGCGGGCAGCAACTACTTCGTTCGCATGTCCAAGAACGAGCCCGGCCCGGTGGCGGCGGTGCGCATCGCCCTCAGGGTCGTGGAACGGAGCCTTGCCGGAGTGGTGAAGCTGGCGCTCTCGGCGGCGCTGTTGCTGGCACTGCGTCCGCGCTCCGCCCACCTGCACTGGCGCAAAGGTTGCACGAGCCTGTGTTTTGCCGCCGGCTGTCTGTCGCCCGTGGCCGGCGTGCGCGCCCATCCTTACCGCAATATTCAGGGTGCCTAGCCCGCAGTTCAAATCCAGGTTCCAAATCCATGTCCGACCCTATATCCGTTTCGGTGATCGTCGAGTGGGAGAATGCCAAGCTCTCCGAGCTGGAGAGAGCCGAGCGCATGCTGGCGCAGCTCGGCGCCCAGATGGCCGAGGCGGCGCGCAAGCGCGACCTGCAGGCCGAGTTGCTCGTCCTCTACGACAGCGACGCCGTCGATGCGGACGTGCCGCGGACGGCGCTCTCGACCCACATCGACCCGGCCGCGTGGCCCGGCACGATCGCGCTCGTTCCGGCGCCCGGCCAGCGCTACTACGAGCAGAAGAACAAGGGCGCCCAACTCGCCAAGGGGGAGATCGTGATCTTCCTCGACAGCGATGTGGTGCCTGACGAGGGATGGCTGCAGGGCCTGCTGCTTGCCATGTCAGACCCCGACGTGGCCGTCGTCGGCGGGGAGACCTATCACGCTACGGAGACTTTCTACGACAGGCTTTTCGCCGCCTTCTGGGTGTTCTCGACCCGGCCTCCGCCGCGCGGCGTCTACCCGCACAGGTATTTCTACGCCAACAACCTTGCCGTCAGGCGCCGGCTTTTCCTGGCCAATCCGTTCCCCGACGCCCCCGCGTACCGCGGGCAATGCGCACAGCTGGCCAAGTCGCTGCGCGAGCAGGGCATCTGCATCTATCGCCAGGGCCAATCCAGGGTCTCCCATCCGCCTCCGCAGGGCGCGCTGGCATTCGCCACGCGCGCTCTTTGCCGCGGGCACGACGCCGTTTACTGGAAGGGCAAGCTGCCGTTGGCAGCCGTGCTGCACACCAACCCGCTGACTGCGCTCGTGCGCTGGCTGCGGGAGCTGTGGCAGGTGCTGGTCAGGGTGGCTACCCGCGCCCGCACCGTGGGGCTGGGCCCCCTCGGCGTGCTGGCGGCGATTGGGCTGGGCTTCGTCTACTTCTCGCTCAAGTTCGTCGGCGAGGTGGTTGCCTTCTTCGCCCCCGGCGTGATCCGCAGGAACCTCTCCATGTGACGGCGCTGCCGGCCCCTGGCGGGGCGGCGCGACGATGCGCGCCTACCAGCAGCGGCGCACCCACCTGACGCGCCAGCCGTGGGGCGTCCACACCGTCCGGCGCACCAGCGGACAGCGGCCGTAGGAGCCGTAGTAGTAGGGAGCAGCGAGGGCCGCCGCTCCTACTCCCCAGCCCCAGCCTGGCCCGCGCCAGCCGCGGCGCCAGCCGTGGCGCGGTCCGCCGCGGAAGGCGAAAGCGCGCCCGCCGCGGAAGGCGTACCCTCCACGGGCGACGTGCCCACCGCGGAAGGCGAAGGCGCGTCCGCCGCGGAAGGCATGCCCACCTTGGAAGGCGCGACCCCCGTGGAATCCACCGCCCCGGAATCCACCGCCGCCGCGCCGGACCAGCTGGACGCCGTTGTCGCCGGCCACGCCCTTCCGCAGGCCGCCGCCGAGGTCCGCCGCGGTCAGCGCGGAGGCGCGCGGAGCGGGCACCAGGAGGAGGACAAGCACGGCGCTTGCCAAGAGAGACACGGCGATGAGGACAACTCTGCGCATCGGAGCCTCCATGATCGGCGAGACGCTCGGGCCCACCGGGATTGGTCGCATCGGCGGCGCCCGCGCACACTCGGGCCAAACCCTGAATCGCCGGCTGGATGTCCCGCGCTGGCCCGCCGGACCGCCTTCCCGCGGCGGTGCGCAGGGCTTAGGAAGGGCAGCATGGCGACAGTCCTGGCGATCTCTTCCCACGTGGCACGCGGGCGCGTAGGCTTGGCGGCGACCGTGCCCGCGCTGCAGTCGCTCGGCCACGAGGCATGGGCGCTGCCGACGGTGCTGCTGGCGAGCCGGCCCGGCCTCGGCCGGCTGTCGCGCCACGAAGTGCCGCCGGCCGATCTCGCCGCCATGCTCTCGGCGCTGGAGGCGGACGGCTGCTGGTCGGCGCTCGGCGCAGCGATCACCGGGTATTTCCCCTCCCCCCGGTCGGTGGCGGCGGCTGCCGCCGCCCTCCGCCGCATCAGGCAGGCGGTGCCGCAGATTCCCGTCCTGGTCGATCCGGTTCTGGGCGACGACGGCCGCCTTTACGTGGCGGAGGCCACCGCGGCGGCCGTCCGCGACGAGCTGCTGCCGCTCGCCACCATCGCCACGCCGAACCTGTTCGAGCTTGGCTGGCTTACCGGCGGCGGCGAGAGCGCCGCCGGCGATCCTGCGACTGCGGCCCGCCGTCTCGGTCCGCCCACGGTCGTCGTCACCTCGGCCGCGGAGACGAGCGACGCCCTCGCCACCCTGGCGGTAGAAGGCACCGCAGTGGTCCAACGCACCCGTGTGCGCCGCGAGCGCATTCCCAACGGCGCCGGCGACGTCTTCGCCGGGCTGCTGCTCGGGTACGTCCTCAACGGCTGCGCCCTGTCGGCGGCCCTCGATGCCAGCCTCGCCGACCTCGACCGCGTGCTCGCCGCCAGCCCCGGCCGCGATGCCCTGGACCTGACCGCGCTCTCAAAATAACCGGTCGCGAGGTCGCGCGCGAAAGACCCACCCGGGTGCCCGCGCATTTCGTAGCATTTCGTAGGTTGGGTCGAGCGAAGCGAGACCCAACACGTTCGCGTTCGTACCTGACGTGTTGGGTCTCGCTGCCGCTCGACCCAACCTACCGCGCCGGCCCGCGACGTGCGAGCCGTCAGGCAGTCCCGGCCAGCTCGCCCTTGAGGGCCCTGGCAATCAGGGCGCGGGTCTGGTCCACGCCGTAGAGCTCGATGAAGCCGCCGAAGCGCGGACCCTGGGTCTGGCCGAGCAGCACCTCGTAGAGCGTGCCGAACCAGGCGCGCAAGGGCTCGAACGCATGCGCCTTGCCCACGGCGTAGACAATGTTCTGCAGGTCCTCCGCGCCGGCACCGGGCGGCACCTTGGCCAGCGCGTCGGAGAGCGCCTGCAGCGCCCTGCGCTCGGATTCCGTAGGCAGCCGGTAGGTCTTCTCCGGCTTCACGAAGTCGCGGTAGTAGGCGAGCGCGTAGCCCACCAGGTGATCGAGGATCGGGTACTCCTCCGGCGTCGCCCCGGCCGCGTACTTGCGGATGAAGCCCCACAGCGTCGCCTTGTCCTCGGCATTTGAGACCGATACGAGGTTCAAGAGGAGGGCAAAGCTGATCGGCAGCTCCGCCTGCGGCGGCGCCCCGGAATGGATATGCCAGACCGGGTTCTCCAGCTGCGCCTTGGCCTCCTCCTGCGGGAAGGCCGCCACGAACGCCAGATACTCGTCCACTGCCTTGGGGATCGCGTCGAAATAGAGCCGCTTGGCCGCGCGCGGCTTCTGGAACATGAACAGCGACAGGCTCTCCGGCGAGGCATAGGCGAGCCATTCCTCGATGGTGAGGCCGTTGCCCTTGGACTTGGAGATCTTGGCGCCGTTCTGGTCCAGGAACAGCTCGTAGACGAAATTCTCCGGCGGCGTGCCACCCAGCGCCCGGCAGATCCGGGACGACAGCGTCACCGAGTCGATCAGGTCCTTGCCGCACATCTCGTAGTCGACGCCCAGTGCGGTCCAGCGCAAGGCCCAGTCCGCCTTCCACTGCGCCTTGACGCGCCCGCCGGTTACCGGCGACACGGTCTCCTCGCCGCTCTCTGGATCGATATAGACCACGACGCCCGCCTGCCGGTGGCGCTCGATCATCGGCACCTGCAGCACCTTGCCCGTCCTCGGCGAGATCGGCAGGAACGGCGAGTAGGTGGCGCGCCGCTCGGGGCCCAGGGTCGGCAGGATGATGTCCATCACCTCGTCGTAGACCTCGAGCATCTTGAGGAGCGCCGCATCGAAGCGGCCCGCCCGGTAGCACTCGGTGGCCGACAGGAACTCGTACTCGAAGCCGAACCGATCGAGGAAGCGGCGCAGGCGCGCGTTGTTGTGCGCGGCGAAGCTCGGGAACTCGTTGCTGAACGGGTCCGGGATGGCGGACAGCGGCTGGTCCAGGTGGGCGCGCAACATGTCCTGATTGGGCACGTTGTCCGGCACCTTCCTGAGGCCGTCCATGTCGTCGGAGAAGCAAACCAGGCGCGTCTCGACGCGGCCTTCGGTGAGCACCTCGAAGGCGTGCCGCACCATGGCCGTGCGCGCCACCTCGCCGAACGTGCCGATGTGCGGCAGCCCGGAGGGCCCGTAGCCGGTCTCGAAGACCACCGTCTTGTCGGCGCCGCCCTTCATCTTCTCCAGCCGCTTCACCACCTTGCGCGCCTCCTCGAACGGCCACGCGCGCGCATCCCGCGCGGCGGCGGCAACGGCCGGCTGGAGCGAGGCTGCGACTTGCTTCGAAGAAGGCATGCGGTCGTTCGTTTGATCTGGCGCTGCGTGCGAGGAAGAGACCGGCGCTCCGGTTTCGGCGCCGGTATATATCACGCGCGAATCCTCGTGTCCGGCATTTGCGCGCCCCGTCCGCGATCTTGCGGCAGCCGCTGCAGGGGGCGCCTCTCCCTGCAGCGGCTGCATGGGCCGATCCAACCCGAAGCCATCCGGCGCCGAAGCGCATCGAGCGAACCGATCCCTCCCCGCCTTGAGGCTGCCGCATTGGCGCCACGATCGCACCGGGCAGCGCGTATTTCCCGACCCCAACGAAGCCGAGACGCCGCACGATCTCAAAGAAGATTTTCCCTTAAGGCGCCAATATTTGTCTGCATCGTCTCACACTTCAGCTGAGGGCGAACCCGGACTACGCGCAGCGGCAGGCATCGGCCGCTCCGGCCCGGTTGCGCCGCCCAGCGGTGAATTGGTGAGCCGGCATCGGCGCCGTCGGGGGCGATCTCCAGAAAACCCAAGAGAGACTGCCGCTCCGGGAACATCTGGATAAGCGGGCCAAGCGAATTGCCCGCCTCCCTCCGACTCGCCCACCGTCGGCCATCGGACAACGACGACGGAGCCGATATGCGACCGGAACAGAAGCACCCGACCCTCTTCTCCCAGATCACCCTGCGCTATGGCCCGGCGGGCGTTCTCGGGCGCACGATCCTCGCGGCCGAGCAGCTGGCGCTGGCCAAGGGCGTGCGGCTCTCGTTTGCCACAGGCCGCGAGCTGTTGGAGGTGAACGAGGCCAACCGCGCCACCTGGCTGCCCCTCATCAGCGTGTTCGATGTGCGGTTCAACGAGTTGAACAGCAGCAACGCCTTTTTCATTCTCGGCCGCGACGCGTTGGGCGACGTGGTCGCCTGCCAGGCCGGCCGGCTCTACGAGTGGGACCACGCCAACTTCAAGGACGAATGCGAGGGGCTCACCATGTTCTACCGCGACCCGGACAACATGAAACTGCCGGGCGAGGAGTGGACGGTGACCGCCCTGGCGGCCAAGGGCACGTCCGGCCGCGTCGCGTTCTCCGGCGCCGCGTGGTATCGGCGCGACTGCCGCGGTGTCGGCCTCGTGGAGTGGCTGCCGCGCCTGTCGCGCGCGCTCGCCAAGGGCCTCTGGGACACCGACGTGACGGTCACTGTGATGGCGGAGAACAACGTCAAGAGGGGCGTCTACCCGCGCAACGGCTACCGCAACGCCGAGTGGGCGGTGGAGGCCATCAACGGCCGGATGGGCACCCTGCGCTACGCGTTCCTGTGGTCCAAGTCGGCGGAAATGATCGAGGACCTGGAGGAGTTCCTAGGCCACCTCGCCCCGGAGCGCGACGCGGCTCTCCGAGCTGTTGGCGGAGAATAGCAGGCGCGTTCCGTCGCGGGTGATGCAGGGAAGCAGGAGCCGCCGATACCTGCGCCGCACCCTTCCGAGCGCTGGCCAGTAGATGCTGGCGTCGATGTCGGACAGGGCGGGGTTGTTCGTCTGCAGGGCCGCCCGCTGCATGCGGGCGACCCAGCGCCAATAGGGCGTGTCCGGCTGCTCCTCGATGGGCCGCCCGAGCGCCGACTTGAACCATTCCCGGTCCGGCACGTGCAGGCCGTCGCCGATGCGGTCGATGACCAGCGCATTGGT
>DATBKR010000730.1:0-4693 GCA_036555805.1 Hyphomicrobiaceae bacterium
TGGCTCATCCTGCACGGCCGCTATATCTGCCAGGCGCGCAGGCCGAGGTGCGACGTGTGCATCGTCAGCGACCTGTGCCGCTCCGCCGACAAGTGGTTCGAGGGGCCGCCGCCGCGCGTCGCCCCGCAGTAAGGGAAAGCACAAGCATGACGGTCAGCAACGGCAGGCAGTTCCTGAGCATCCCCGGCCCGAGCACCATTCCGGATGCGGTGCTCGCCGCGATGCAGCGGCCGGCCGTGGACATCTACTCGGGCGAGATGATCGGCATCACCGACAGCTGCCTCAAGGACCTCGCCGCGATCTTCCGCACGGGCGGGCGCGTCTACATCTACGCCGCCAACGGCCACGGCGGCTGGGAGGCGGCGCTCACCAACGTGCTGTCGCGTGGGCAGCAGGTGCTGGTGCTGGAGAGCGGCCGCTTCGCCATCGGTTGGGGCGAGATGGCGAGGATGCTGGGCGTGGAGGTAGAGGTGCTGCCGGGCGGCTGGCAGCGGGCGGTCGATCCGGCGGCGCTGGAGGCACGGCTGAAGCGCGACAAGACGCCCGCCATCAAGGCGGTCCTGGTCGCGCAGATCGATACCGCCTCTGGCGTGGTCAACGACATCCCCGCCATCCGCAGGGCCCTCGATGCGGCGGGGCATCCCGCCCTGCTGATGGTGGATGCGGTGGCCTCGCTCGGCTGCATGCCGTTCGAGATGGACGCGTGGGGCGTGGACGTGGCCATGTCCGGCTCGCAGAAGGGCCTCATGACTCCGCCGGGGCTCGCCTTCGTGGCGGCGGGCGCGCGGGCGCGCAAGGTGCATGAGACGGCCCGCCTGCGCACGCTCTACTGGGACTGGACCTTCCGCGAGGGCGAAGTGCATTACCAGAAGTACTGCGGCACGCCGCCCGAGCACCTGCTATTCGGCCTGCGCAAGGCGCTGGACCTGCTGCTCGCCGAGGGGCTCGATGCCGCCATTCGCCGCCATGGGCTGCTGGCTGAGGCGACGCGGGCCGCCGTCGCCAGGTGGGCGGAAGGGGAGGCGATCGCGTTCAACGTCCCGCGCGCCGAGGAGCGGGCCAACTCGGTGACGTGCGTCCTCACGCCTGGGGTCGATCCGGGCGCGCTCCTCGCCTACTGCCTCGACAAGTGCGGCGTGGTGCTGGGCGTCGGACTGGGCGTGCTCGACGGCAAGGGCTTCCGCATCGCTCACATGGGTCACGTCAACGCACCGATGCTGCTCGGCACTCTCGGCACCGTCGAGATGGGCCTCAAGGCGCTCCGCATCCCGCACGGGTCCGGCGGCGTGGAGGCGGCGGTGGAGTATCTGGCGCGGGAGGTTGCGGCCTGACGGAAGGCGGTCTCCTAGCTAGCGCGGGCGCGGCAGGGCGGTGGACCTCTGCCGCCTTAGCCGGAAGCGTCGCCTCCTTCCTCGGCTTCCTTTTTCTTCCCGAACCAGCGGCGCAGCATGCCCGGCTTCTTCGCGGGCTCGGCCTCGGCCGCCGCATCCTCCGATGCCGGCTGTGGGCCGACCACCGCGCCGAACTTGCTGAAGAACTCGCCGGCGAGCTTGCGGGCGGTGGCGTCGATCAGGCGGCCGCCCACTTGCGCCAGCTTGCCGCCCACGTCGGCCCTGGCCTCGTATGTCAGCAGCGTGCCGTCGCCGTCCTCGACGAGGCGCACCAGCGCGCTGCCCTTGGCATAGCCCGCCGCGCCGCCGCTGCCCTCGCCGGCGATGCGGTAGCCGTTGGGCGCATCGACCTCGGACAGGGTAACCTTGCCGGAGAAGCGGGCGTTCACCGGGCCGACCGCCAGCTTCACCTTGGCCGCCATCTCGGTGTCGGACTGCTTCTCGAGGGATTCGCAACCCGGAATGCATTGCTTCAACACCTCGACGTCGTTGAGCGCAGCCCACACCGTCTCGCGGCTGGCGGCGATCCGTTCTTCGCCGGTCATATCCATGTCTCGGTCTCCTCGCCTGACCGCGCGCATCTGCCCGCGGCCATCAAAAGCGGTTGTCGTGTATTCGCCCGGCCCTTGCCTGGCATGGAGGACGTAGCCTCGTCACGTCCTGTTGCGCCGATGGCTGAGCGCAACGGGCGCGGGCTCCGCGCTTGACACGTGGCCGACGGGGGCGGAGCACTCGATCGGGCCAGGCGGCCTAATTCTCGCCGTCCTCTTTCAGGAACCGGCCGGCCACCCAACCCTTCACGCCGTTGTACTCAACCTCGCACCAGCGCGACCGCGCCGCCCAGTCCCGCTGTGCCTGCGTCATGCGCTTCCACTGCTCGAAAGTCACGTGGTTGGGGCAGCCGTGATTCTTGATCCCGCGCGCGTCGAAGGGGATCTTGGCGATGCGCCGGCTGTCGGCGTTGGGCGCCACGCGCAGATTGAGGGCGTCGTCCGGGCTGACCCCGGTCACGGCCCAGAAGGTGGGGCCGTCACTGTCGGCCGTCTGCGCCAGGACCGGCGCTGCGGCCACCGCCGCAACGACACAGACGAGACAGGCCGACCATGCGAACATGAGCGTCACTTTAATCGTCGCGGCCATCTTTTGCCAAGAAGGAAGCCGGCCGTACCGCCCCCCACGCAATCGGCGGACACCTGCTACCCGCCAGCGACGACGACGCCGTGCCGCCAGCCGGCCGCCGGTCCGAGCCAGAGCCTGGCCCAGATCGCAAGTCTTGCGTTTTGGGGAAGCCAAAGTGATGATCATGTGACAGGATGGACAAATGGGAGGCGCCCTTGAGCGATGCGGAGCCCATAGAGTTCAGCCCGCGCTGGCGCGCGGGCAGCGCCAGTGCCGCGGCAGCGGCGTCCGGCCGTATCGACCCCGTCATCCATTTCGACCGCCGGGAGCTTGAAGAGATCCTGCGGGTCTACGGCCGCAGGGTGGCAGCCGGGGAGTGGCGCGACTATGCGCTCGACTTCGGCTGCGAGAAGGCGGTCTTCTCGGTGTTTCGGCACGCCAGCGAGGTGCCGCTCTACCGCATCGAGAAATGCCCCCGCCTGGCGCGGCGCCAGGGCGCCTATAGCGTGGTGGCGGCGACAGGTCTCATCATGAAGCGCGGGCACGATCTCGTCAGGGTGCTATCGGTCCTGGACAAGGGCGTAAGGCTGGTCGCGATCTGACGCGCCGAGTCCTGAGGTCATCTTGCCATCCACAGGTTGCCCACAGGTGCGGAGCCGGCGGGCCTTGGCACGGCAACTTGCGCCGGGCTAAGCGGCGGGCATGGACATCGCAAGCCCGCCGCACCGCCGCGCCAAGCCGCCTCAGGCCCGGCTGTCGCTGCGCTGGCGCGCCACCGATCCCTTGCGCGACGCGCGCGATAGACTGCGGCTCGCGCTGCTGGCAGCCGACGGCGCCCGGCGCGGCGCGCTCGCGCGTCTGCGCCGCTCGCGCATCGTACGCTGGCGCCACCGCGCGCCCGCCGCACAGGAGCTGGTGCTGGCGCCGCCCGACCTGCGCCCCGTGGACCCGAGCTTCGCCGACGAAGTCGCCTCCGGGAGCATGGGCCTGGCGGGGCTGACGGCAACGCTGGGCGGCGCTTCGCCGTTCGCCGTGCCGCCGCCCAGCGCGGCCTGGGCACGCGAACTGCACGGCTTCGGCTGGCTGCGCCACTTCGCGGCCGCGCGCACAGCCGACAACGAGGTGCTGGCGCGCCGCCTGCTCGGCGACTGGCTCGCCCGCCGCCGCCACCGCAACCTGGGCGAGACATGGGTCCCCGAGGTCGTCGGCCGCCGCATGATCTCGTGGCTCTCGCACCAGGCGCTGCTGCTCGAGGGCGCCGGACGCCGCCCGCTGGCTGCCTTCCTGCGCAGCCTGGAGGAGCAGGCGGGCTACCTCTCGGCCGCCTGGCGCGACGCGCCAGACGGCTACCCGAGGCTGCTGGCGCTGATCGGGTTGGTGCAAGCCAGCCTGTGCATCGGCGGTCACGAGCGCCGGCTGGACGCCGCAGAGAAGCTGCTGGTCGCCGAGCTGGACCGCCAAGTCCTTGGCGACGGCGGCCACGCCAGCCGCAATCCGCGCACACTTGTCGTCTTGCTGCTCGACCTGATGCCGCTGCGGCAGTGCTTCATCGCGCGCGATGCCACGCCGCCTCCCGCACTGAGCCGCGCCATCGACCGCATGATGCCCATGCTGCGCCGCCTGCGCCTGGGCGACGGCCAGCTCGCCCGCTTCAACGGCATGGGCGCGACCGAGCGCGATGCCCTGGCCATGGTGCAGGCCTACGATCGCGGCGGCTGCGCGGATCCGCCCTCCATGTCGAGCTCCGGCTACGTGCGCTTGGAGCGCGGCGCGACTGCCGTCGTCGTCGACGCCGGCGTGGCGCCCCCTCTGCAGCTTGCCGGAGAGGCATGCGCCGGCTGCCTGTCGTTCGAGATCAGCACCGGTGCCGAGTTGCTCCTGGTCAACGGCGGCATGCCGACGGTGGCGCACGAGCGCGCCAGTGCTGCGGCGCGCAGCACGGCCAGCCACAACACCCTGGCGCTCGGCGGCCAGTCCTCGGCCACGCTCGTGCGCAGCACCAGCCTCCGGCGCCGCATCGGCGCCACCCCGATCGTGCTCCCCGAGCGGGTCGCTTGCGAGCTGCGCGAGGTAGGCAGCGGGCTGATGCTGCGTGCCTCCCACGACGGTTACGCCACCCGCTACGGGCTGGTCCATGTCCGCGTCCTCCTCCTTGCCCCCAACGGGGAAAGCCTTGACGGCGA
>DATBKR010000731.1:0-10342 GCA_036555805.1 Hyphomicrobiaceae bacterium
TCCGACAGAGCGTATTGCCCTGTTCATCGACGGAGCCAACCTCTACGCCACTGCCAAAGCCCTGGGCTTCGACATCGACTACAAGCGCCTGCTGGCGCTGTTCCGCGGCATCGGCCATCTCGTGCGCGCCCAGTACTACACGGCGCTTGCCGAGGACCAGGAATACTCCTCCATAAGGCCGCTGGTCGATTGGCTCGACTACAACGGCTACACGATGGTCACCAAGCCGACCAAGGAGTTCACGGACTCCTTCGGCCGGCGCAAGATCAAGGGCAACATGGACATCGAACTGACGGTCGATGCCATGCGGCTCGTCGATCACCTCGACCACGTGGTCCTGTTCACCGGCGACGGCGACTTCCGTGCCCTGGTGGCAGCTCTGCAGCTCAAAGGGCGGCGCGTCAGCATCATCTCCACGTTGCAGACCCAACCGCCGATGGTGGCCGACGAGTTGCGGCGCCAGGCCGACCAGTTCATCGACTTGGCCGAACTCGAGGCGCAGATCTGCCGCGATCCGGCCTCGCGTCCCGTGCGCGAGCCGCGCGAGCCGGGCCAGCGTCCCGCCGCCGCGCGCCGCCATGCCGCAGCGGCCAGCACGCTGAACTACCCCGACGAAGAAGAAGAGAGCCACTGAGGCCGAGCGGCATCCGCCCGGTCGAGGAGCAGCGGGCTTCCTCCATGCGCGAGCGTGCAGCCGAGGCAGCAGCTGAGGCGCCGGCCGATTGCGCGCTGTGTCCGCGATTGGCAGCGTTCCGGGTGGCCAACCGTGCGAGCGAGCCCACGTGGCACAACGCTCCGGTCCCCTCGTTCGGGGTCGAGAATGCAGACCACGTGCGCCTGCTGATCGTCGGGCTGGCGCCCGGGCTGCGCGGAGCCAACCGCACGGGGCGCCCGTTCACCGGCGACTACGCCGGCGATCTCCTCTACAGCACGCTCATCGAGCACGGCTTCGCGCGCGGGCGCTATGAGGCGCGGCCCGACGACGGGCTCGCGCTCGTCGGTTGCACGATCACCAACGCGGTGCGCTGCGTGCCGCCGGAGAACAAGCCGACGCCGGCCGAGATCGCCAACTGCCGGCCCTATCTCGCCGGGCGCATGGCGGCCCTGCCGCGGCTGGCCGCCATCGTCGCGCTGGGACGCATCGCCCACGACAGCACGCTGGCGGCGCTGGGTGTGCGCCGGGCCGCGTTCCCCTTCGCCCACGGCGCCAGGCACGACGTGCGGCCGGGGCTCACGCTCTTCGACAGCTTCCACTGCTCGCGCTACAACACCAACACCGGCAAGCTGACGCCGGGGATGTTCCGCGCGGTGTTTTCCACAGTCCGCGCCCACCTGGACCGGCTCTAGCCCAGTCCTCTGCTCGAAATTGAGGCTCGGAGATCGTCGCAACGTTCCCTCCCCCTTGTGGGGAGGGACAGGGTGGGAGGATTGCAGAACATCAATGTTGGGGTTCTCCGACCCCTAACCCCTCCCCACAAGGGGGAGGGGAATCCGGCCGCGGCTGCCGGAGAGCGGAGCCGCTCAATCCGCTGCAGGTCGGCGTCAGCCCCTTGGCCAAACTCTCCTGCCTCCGCCATCTGCCGTCTGCATGCGTGGCTCTCCTGCATCATGCGGCGCACGACCGGCAGCGGTTGCTGCGGTGCTGTCTTCCTCTATCCGATCTTCGGCCTTACGGTGCCCCACTGGCGTGTGTCTTACACAATGTGCGGGTGGGTGGAGTGCGTTCGTCCAGAGGATCGGGGTTGCATGGGCCGCTGGCCGCCCTGGCCACGGCGTTCGCGCTCGGCACGCTGCTCGCCGGTTGCGCGTTCGTGGACACGGTCGACAACCGCGCCGACTTCATGAACGAGAGTGTGACGCGCTTCCGCAATCAGACGGTCCTGCGCAACATCATGAGATCCGCGCGCGACGAGCCGCTCAGCTTCGCGGCACTGTCCGGCATCGTAGGCCACAACACCTCGGTCAATCAGTTCCCGAGCTTTCCGCAGCTGCCTTGGAGCGATAAGCTGGCGTTCGGGGTTAGTGGCACGTTGTCGGGGGCAAGCAACCAGTACAACGTATCGAGCGACTTCACGCTGACGGCCATCGACGACAGCGCCACCCATGCGGCGATCCTGGCGCCGCTCGACGCCTCCACCATTGCGGTCTTCACCCAGCGCTCCGGCTGGCAATCCAATCTCCTCTATCTCCTGTTCTTCGAGCGCATCCGCATTGCCGACCCCCAGGGACGCGTGCTCGCTGCCTTCTACGGCAACGCCGTCGCCACAGATGAGTACAGCGGCAAGCGGGTTTGCGCCGGCGATCTTTGCGGCTCGCGGACCATGGTGGCCTATGCGCTGCTCGCCTATCTCAACCTTCAGTTCAACGTAGAGAAGGGCGGCCTGCCGGGGCAGAGCAAGAAGCCCCGCACCCAGATCTGCTTCGACCGCGAGCGTCCGCCCTCGGGCAAGTGGCGCGATCTCGGCCTGGCCCCGACCGGGGGCAGGATCGCCGTCCCTGTTACGAAGGGCGGCGTGCCGGCCTCCTTCTGCGACCAGCCCGGCACCTGGCTGCCGGCTGAGAGCGCCGAGGGCGGCGGCGCGTCGAGCAGGGCACCGACCAAGGGGAAGGCGGAAGAAAAGGCGCCCGCGGCGGCGCAATACATCATCTTCGATGCCCGAAACAACGTGTGGGTTGAGCTGTCCACGCGGTCCACCTGGGGCATCTACCAGTTCCTGGGCAACCTGGCCTACGACCTCATCGAGAACAAGAGGCCCAAGGTCCGGCTCATCCAGCCGGGCTACCCAAACCCGGATGAACTTGTCATCCTCAACATCGTCAAGGGCCAGTCTGGCAACGACTGCTTTGTCGACGTGCAGGATCGGGACACCTACTGCGTGCCTAACGGGCCGGAATCCCGGCTCACCCGCATCTATTTCGCCATCCTCCAGCAGCTGGCGGCTCTGCAGAGGAGCGTCGTAAGCACCCAGTCGAGCGGCGGCGGCGGGTCGTCCGTGCGCATCACGCAGTAGAGGGGCGCGAGAATGACGGTCCGACGGCTCGATGGTGGCTGGCTGCGGCGGCTTGCTCCCGCCGCCTGCGTCGCGGCGGGGCTGGCGGCCGCCACGTGTGCCACGGCCGATGGGGCCGTCCTGGCCCAGGCCCGTTCGAGGCAGGTCACCCCCTGCGGACCGCCGCCCTTGGCCCCGTGCAAGCCGTCGGGCAAGAAGCAGAAACGCGACTCCGAGGAAAAGTCGCGGGCACCGTCGGCGGCGAGTCCCGACTCGGCACCCAGGCCGGACGACAACGTGCCTCACCGCACGACGCCCTGCGGTCCCGGCGGCGGCCTCGGCCCCTGCACCCCGCCGCAATGATGCGCTGCACCACGAGGCGCGTCCCAGATCTTGACCAAAACCGGTGCTAGAGTCCGCCGCCGACGCCGCGCCCCCAGGAGCGCGGCAGAATGGTGAGATGAAGCGCGGGAGGCGCACATGCCGTTCGTCGCACAGAACCGCTCGGTTTTCATGAAGGCCGCCCTTGCCGCCGCCGGCGCGGCCGGCGTCACGGCCGCCAGCCTGGCCTTCCATCCCCCCGCAGCCGCCGCCTCGGGGGCACCGCGGCAGGCCGCCGGCCGCGAGCGATCCCCCACGCCGGCCCGCCCCGAGTCCACGCCCACGACGCAGCAGCGCAGGCCCACGCAATGCGGCCCCGGCCTCCCACCCTGCCCGAGCAACTGACGCAGCACAGCGCATATGGCTTGCTGACATCCCTGCGGAGGAAGCCGCACGACCTACCACGTCTCGTCGCGACGGCCGTCGAACTCGGCGCTGCAGAAGGGGCCGCCCTGGTAAAAGTCGCCCACCGGATCGGGGGCCAGCCTGGCCTGCTCAGCCAAGGCGGCGTCGAGATGGTCCTCCGCGCGCCCTGCAGGGCGATAGCCGTAGGCATAGGCGCGGGCGTTGTCCCACCAGGCGCGCTCGCACAACGACGCGCCGTAGAAGATCTCGTAGCGCAGGTCGGGGTGCTCCAGCCCGATCCTAACCAGCTGCACCAGGTCGTCCGGCCTCAGCCAGATCGACAGGCGCCGCTTGTCGGCGGGCGCGTCGGCGACGTTGCCGATGCGCAGACACAGCACTCTGACCCCGTGCTTGTCGGCGTAGAGCGCGCCCAGCGCCTCGCCGAACGCCTTGCTCACGCCGTAGCGGCTGTCGGGCCGCACCGTCACGTCGGTGCCGATGCGGCGATGGCGCGGATAGAACCCGACGGCATGGTTGGACGAGGCGAACACCACCCGCTCCACGCCCTTGCGGCGCGCCGCCTCGAACAGGTTGTAGCAGCCGACGATGTTGGCCTGCAGGATCGTCTCCCACGGCCCCTCCACCGAGAAGCCGCCGAGATGGACGATGCCCTCCACGCCGTCCACGGCGGCCTCCACCTGCGCCATGTCCGCGAGGTCGGCCGCAACGAACGGCTCGTCGGGGGCGAGATCGGGCGGGGTCCTGATGTCGCTCAGGCGCAGCTCAGGATAGACGGGCTTGAGCAGCTTGCGCAGCCCCGTCCCCACGCCGCCCGCCGCGCCCGTCAGCAGTACGCGCTTCATGCACCTGGCCTCCCTTGCTCCACGCATGTGTGCATTTACCACAAGCGCGCCTCACGGGCATCCGCGGCCGTGGCTGCCGTTCGACGAGCCCGCACGGCGGCGACAACCGACCAGTTGCCGCCTCCATGGCCGTCGGAGGAACTTTGACAGACAGTCATCTGATGAAGTTGCCCCTGCGCAACCGCGACCCGGACGCGCACCGCAGCCGGCGCCTTATCCACAACCTGGACGGCACGCGCCTCCGCGCGCGGTGCTACACCAAGCGCGAGCGGAACGGGGCCGGCTCGACGGTCGCGTGCGGAGAGAACCATGCGGGATTTCTACTCAGTGCTGCAGGTGGCGCCGAAGGCCAGCGACGCCGAGATCAAGGCTGCCTTCCGCAACCTTGCCAAGACCTGCCATCCGGATGTGAAGCCGGGCGACCCGGCCGCCGAGGAGGCCTTCCAGGAGGCCAGGCGCGCCTACCAGTTCCTGAGCAACACCGAGACACGCCGGATGTACGATGACTTCCTCGCCAGCCGGCGCGTGGCGGCACGGCTGCGCTTCCGGCGCAGCCTCGCCACCATGTCCGCGACCTTCCTGCTAACTGCCGCCACGGTCGTCGGCACGGTACTGTGGATCGGCGAGGGCAGTCTCTCCCTGGGAGGCGAACGCCTCGTCGCCGGGGTGGCAGAGCGCGGCGCCGCCGTGGAGCTGGCGCGCGCCGCCGCGGCGGAGCCCGCGCCGGCGGCCAAAAGCCGGTAGAGCGGTCGGCGCGCGGCCGGCCGAGCGGTCGTGGGCGGTCAGGGGAACGCCAGCCGGACCATGAGGAACAGCACCGCAGCCGCGATGGCGCCCACGCTGGCGATCATGAAGCGGGTCTCGGCCTGCAGGAACGGCAGCAGCCCGAAGACGGTCGTGACGAGCAGAGCCAGCGGCACCGTCAGCAGAGGCGCACGGCCGATGTCAGGCCCGCCCGACAGCAGATAGGCGGCGACCACGCCAGAGCCATAGCCGCATGGCAGCGCGGCAAGCACCGCCGCGATGGCAAAGCGCGCGTCGCTCCAGTGCGGCGACGGAGCCACACGCGCGCGATCGGCACGGGATCTGCGGCGCAGGCGAAGGCGGACCGCCGGTTCCGGGCTGGCGCGGGCTGCAATCCTGTCGGAGCTCGGGATCATCGGAAAAACCTTGAACGTTAACGGAGAAGGCGCCTCGCGCGGCAAGGCTCACGGTCGCCGGCGCGCCCGGACTCGCCAACCCTGGTGTCGCTGCTTGTCCGCAAAAGGTTCACCTGCACTTACGCCCTGCGGCGCATCGGCCCGCAGCGGCCAATCCGAACGCGCCGAGGGGGCGTATTTCTCGTCAGCCGCCGGGCGGCGGCGCGGCATTGGCGCAAAGCGCGGCACTAAACCGGCTTGCGAGGTGCATCCGGCATGGGCACTCTGCGCCCGCTCCCCAAGACCACCCAAGGGGCTCGCTTGTCCGTCACCGATCCCAACGACGCCGCCTCCGTGCCGGCCCGGCGCCAGCTGCCGAACCCGCGGCAGCTCAGGCACATCGCGTCACTGCGGCCCTACATCTGGCGCCACCCCACGATGCTGCTCCTGGCCCTGGTGGCGCTCGTGGCGTCGGCGGCGGCCACGCTGGCCGTGCCGCTGGCGGTGCGCGGCATGGTGGACCACGGTTTCTCGCGCGCGGAAGGCAGCGTCATCGACGGCTATTTCACCGCCCTGATCGCCCTCGGCTTGGCGCTGGCCGTGGCCAGCGCGGCCCGCATGTATGCGGTCAACTGGCTGGGCGAGCGGGTGGTCGCCGACCTGCGCGCCGAGGTCTTCCGCCACCTCGGCACGCTGGGGCCGGCGTTCTACGAGACCACGCATTCCGGCGAGGTGATGAGCCGCCTCACCGCCGATACCACGCAGATCAAGACCGCGGCAGGTTCGGCCCTGAGCCAGGCGCTGCGCAACCTGATCATGCTGTTGGGCACCCTCGTCATGATGGTGGTGACGAGCCCCGCCCTGTCGGCGCTGGCGCTCGGCGCCATTCCGCTGATCGTGTTTCCGCTGCTGGCCTACGGCCGGGCGGTGCAGCGGCTCTCGCGCGCCGCCCAGGACCGGCTGGCCGAGGCCTCCGCCTACGCCGCCGACAACCTGGGCGCGGTGCGCGCCATGGTGGCGTTCGGCCAGGAGGCTGCCGTGGCCGGCCGGTTTGCGGCCGCTGTGGAGACGGCCTTCGCTGCCGCCAAGGCGCGGCTGATGGCCCGCGCCGGCCTGACGGCGATCGCCATCTTCCTGGTGGTGGCCAGCATCGTGGGCGTGCTGTGGTCCGGCGCACGCATGGTCGTGGCCGGCAGCATGACCGGGGGCGAGCTCGGCCAGTTCATTCTCTACGCGGTGCTCGCCGGCGGCGCCCTCGCGGCGCTGTCGGAGGTGTGGGGCGAACTGGCTTCGGCATCGGGTGCAGCCGGGCGCATGATGGAACTGCTGGCGACGGCTCCGCAGGTGACCGCGCCGGCAGCGCCGCGGCCGCTTCCGCAGCCCCCGCGCGGCACCGTCGAGTTCCGCAACGTGCGCTTCGTCTATCCGACGCGGCCGGACGTTTCCGCACTCAACGGCGTGACTTTCCGCATTGCGAAAGGCGAGACGGTAGCCCTGGTGGGCCCCTCGGGCGCCGGCAAGAGCACCATCTTCAACCTGATCCTGCGCTTCTACGATGCGCAATCCGGCCAAGTGCTGGTGGACGGCCTTCCCGTCGCCGACGTGGACCCGCACGCGCTGCGCTCGCGCATTGCCCTGGTGCCCCAGGAGACGGCGCTGTTCGACGACACCGTGCTGGAGAACATCCGCTATGGGCGGTCCGATGCCGGCGTCGACGACGTGCAGCGTGCCGCCCTCGCCGCGCACGCGCACGGCTTCGTTCTGGGGCTGCCGCAGGGCTACAACACGCGCCTCGGCGAGCGCGGCGTCACCCTGTCGGGCGGCCAGCGCCAGCGCATCGCGCTCGCGCGCGCGGTGCTGCGCGACGCGCCGGTCCTGCTGCTCGACGAGGCCACCAGCGCTCTCGACGCCGAGAGCGAGGCAGCGGTGCAGAAGGCGCTCGAACGCATCACGGAGGAGCGAACCACCCTCGTCATCGCCCACCGCCTCGCCACGGTGCAGCGCGCCGACCGCATCCTGGTGCTCGATGCCGGCCGCATCGTCGAGGAAGGCCGCCACGCCGACCTGATTCGAAAGGGGGGCCTCTACGCCCGCCTCGCCGAGTTGCAGTTCGCACTGGATGCGGCGCAATAGGGGCCTGCCGCCCCGACGGAAAGGAGCGCGGGATGCAAGTCCCGGCCGAGGCAAAGCTCTATGCTGCCGGACTGGGCCTGATGCTGTTCTCGCCCTCGGCGCTTACCGATATTCCCGAGGGCGCAGACTTCATGTCGGACCTGGGCTCCGAACCAAGGGGCCGCCTCTATGACACACTCGTTGCAACGCACCGAGTGGTTCTGCTCGGCACTGGCTCGCCCCAGATCTACTACAGCATTCGCGTGGTAACCGCGCCGGCAGCGCCGGCAGGTCGGGTCCTCAGGGCAACCGAGTTCGGCCTTGGGATCGAAGGCGGCATTCTTGCCATTCGCGATGGCTATGCCCCGATGGAATGGAGCATCCGGGACCCCTATGAAATCCGCTTTGCGGTGGCCGATGGGTACCATCGAGTTCGTGCTCTCTGGATGCCCCGCCCGGATGACAGCGACGCCGACATGCACGTTTGCCTTGCCATGGAGCCGACATCCCGGCCGGTTCCGGGCGACGGCTGGCCTACCCTAATGTACAGCGTCCGTCTCGCCGGCGCCTGAGACGCCGCGCCAACGCCTCTCGGGAACATGCTGGATCGCGTCGTGCACCCCGCCGTGTCCGCCCTGCACCACTGTCCGTGTTTTGGCGACCTCTCACTCGCTTTTGGCTTCTCACCCGCTGCTCTCTGCCGCAGCCTACGTACCGGTTCGGCGGGTCTCGAGGGCACTACGAGCAGATGCAGTTCAGGCGGAAATTTGCTGGAAGAAGGGGGGCCGGTCTCCCCTTCCTTGTCGCATTGGCAGGAGTGGTCATAGCCGGACCGGCGGTGGCTCAGTATGCTGACAACGCCTGGATGCGGGTGCTGGGACCGCAGTACAGCCGCGGCGGTGCCGACCACAACGAGCGGGAGTTCATCCGTGAGTGGGAGAAGAACCCGCCCAAGGGCTTCCCCACGCTCAGCCCCGGCAACATCGGGCCGATGAAGGCGGCCATCGCGCGCTACCAGGCGATCGCGGCCAAGGGCGGCTGGCACCGCCTGCCCGACGTGACGCTGCAGCAGGGTTCGAGCCATCCGGCCGTCGCCATCCTGCGGGAGCGCCTCTATCTGTCGGGCGAGCTTCAGGAAAAGGGCGATTCCGAATATTTCGACTACGACCTCGACCAAGCCGTGCGCCGCTATCAGGACGTCAACGGCCTCGCCCCTACCGGCGTGCTCGACAAAGGCACCATCGCGGCCATGAACGTGCCGGCCGCCGCGCGCCTGAAGCAACTGCGCGCCAACCTCGCCCGGCTCAGCGCGCTGGGCAAGACGCCCCGCAAATACATCGTGGTGAACATCCCCGCGGCGCAGGTCGAGGCGGTCGAGAACGACAAGGTGGCCTCGCGCCACCCCGGTGTCGTCGGCAAGACCGAACGACCGACCCCGATCCTCAAGTCGGCCATCCAGCAGCTCAACTTCAATCCGGTCTGGCATCTGCCGCCGACCGTGATCGAGGAGGACCTGATCCCTACGGGCCAGAAGATGGCACGCCGCGGTGAGAGCGTGCTCGTGAAGTTCAAGATCGATGCCTACGGCGGCGACGGCCGCAAGCTCGACCCGAGGAAGGTCGACTGGAGCAACGCCAAGGGGCTCACCTACCGCGAGCAGCCGGGCCCGGAGAACCCGTTGGGGTTCGTCAAGATGAATTTCCCCAACGCACACTCCGTCTACATGCACGACACGCCGAAGCCCTCTCTGTTCGGGCGCAGTTTCCGCGCTGCCAGCTCCGGCTGCGTGCGCGTCTATGACATGGAGGCGCTGGCGGCCTGGGTGGTGGCCGACCAGGGCTGGAAGCCCGAACAGGTGCGTCAGATGCGGGAGACCGGCGAGCGCTACGACCTGACGCTCAAACATCCGATCCCGCTCTATTTCGCCTACGTGACGGCGTGGGCGACACAGGACGGCGCGGTGCACTTCCGGCGCGACATCTACCAGAAGGACGGTGTCGGCGCCGCCGCCGGGGCGTATTGAGAGCCCGGCGCAGGAGGGCACCCGCGTGGACGACCGGCTCGCCGAACTGCAGGACGAGATCGACCGGATCCTGTCCAGGGGCCCGATCGGGCGCTGGTCGAATCCGCCGCCGGCGTTCCCGTTCCTGAGCGAGGCCGTCGTCTTCAACGCCGACGGCAGCGGCGAAATGACGTCCTGGTCCGCGATGTCGGGCAAGACGGTGCAGGCGTTCACCTGGAACATGGGGGGGCGCGGGTGCCTGGTCATGCGCTACGGGCTCACGCACTACGCGGCCCATCTCGGTGAGGAGCCGAAGGAGGAGGACGCCGTCGAGCTCTCGCCCATCACCCACGAGATCGAGATCCGCGTGCAGGAGACCCACCTCGGTCCGTGGCCGGTCATGATCACGGACGGCCGCGATACCTTCGACTGGCTGTGGACCGCGCTGTCCCGCGACGAACCGCCGCTGCGCCTGCAGCCGATGCAGCCCGCCTTCGCGCCACCGCCCCG
>DATBKR010000732.1:0-2698 GCA_036555805.1 Hyphomicrobiaceae bacterium
CGGCGTCGATGATCTCGTTCGAAGAGTAGGTCCGGCTCGGCCCCTGGTAGCCGTAAGGCCCCGGAGAGGCGTAGGGACCCGGGTAGGGCTCACCCGGCAGCGATCTGGGGTCTGCGCCCGGCGGGTAGTAGGGCTCCCCCGCAGGCGGGGGCGGGGGCGTGTAGGATTCAGGTGGAGGCAGGGTCCTGGGCGAAGGGTGGTAGGCGTCATCGCGCGGGGGCGGGCTCTGCCACGGCGGCGGACCCTGGGCCGGGGCCGGCGGTGCCAGCGCCAGCGCGGCCAGCAGCGCCAGGAAGGCGCCAGCCAGGGCGAGAGCGGGGCGGGATGCGGGCATGGTTCAACTCGGCGCGACGTAATCCTCGGATCGGCGCCTCACAAATCGGGGCCGAGCACAAGACGCTGGAAGCATTTCGCGGCAAAGTGTTACCAAAGTGTGGCCGAGTCGCGGGCCACCGTCACCTGGCGCTGGGAAAACCTTGGGCAACCTTTAACTAGGCCGGGCGCTGTGGCGGCAGGGGCGCGCGCCCCCAGGCCACGAATCCGGCATTGCGGAACTGGGGCTTGCCGTAGCGCAGCGGCCCGCCGTCGAGGGCCGTCACCGTGCCGCCCGCGGCCGCCAGCACGGCGTGGCCGGCGGCGGTGTCCCACTCGCAGGTGGGCGCGGCGCGCGGGTAGAGGTCGGCCTCGCCGCGGGCGATGAGGCCGAACTTGAGCGAAGAAGAGACCGCGCGACGTTCCACCACCGAGTAGCGGTCGAGGAACCGCTGGGTGGTGCGGTCCATGTGGGCCTGGCTGACAAGCGCGCTCAGCGCGTTGGGGTCGGGCACCCGCGTGCGCAGGGGCTGCAGCGCGCAGGCCGCCAGCGAGCGCGGCTCGCTTGCGGGTGCAAGGCGGGCCGCGGATGCCTGCGCGGGCCCCGTGGTCACGTAGAAATCGTCGAGGGCGGGGGCGTAGACGAGGCCGAACGCCGGGCTGCCGTCTTCGATCAGGGCGACGTTGATGGTGAAGCAGGGCTCCCGCCTCAAGAACGGCCGGGTGCCATCGAGCGGGTCCACCAGGAAGAAGGTCGCCCCGACAGCGGGCAGGTGGCCGGCTGCGGCGGCCTCCTCCGAGACCACCGCAACGCCGGGCGCGATCCGCGCCAGCCCCTCGAGAATGATCGCCTCCGATTCCTGGTCGGCCACGGTGACCGGGCTGTTGTCGGTCTTCTTCGTCGCCGCCACGCCGGCCGCGAAGTAGGCCATCTGCACCCGCGCTGCGGCGAGTGCCACGGGCAGGAGGCTGTCGCCGAGGAATTGGAAGTCTTTGGCCTGCATGGTCTTCGTAGGTTGGGGCGACCCCGGCCAGGCCGGGGGAGACCCAACTCCGGGATGTTGGGTCAGGGCCCGGCTTCGCCGGGCTCGACCCAAACCTACGGCATCGGCCGGCCGCCGGGTCCATCCTCGTTGCGACCCTGCTGCAACGCCCGTGTCGTTGTGACGAAAAAGCAATACCGCCCGGCAACAGCGACAGCTCGCTTGGCAGCGGCGTTGCGAAGCGTGTATCAAGATTCAACGCATGCGCAAGCGGTCCGTTGGCTCGCGTCTAGAGGCCGCCGGCTTGGTCGCATAACGCCAAGCAGGGGGCATCTTCGATGGCCGAGCGCGTTCAGCCCACGGATCTGGAGCTTGCGGCTCTGATCTCCAGCAAGATCTGCCACGACCTGATCGGCCCGGTCGGGAACATCAACAACGGGCTGGAAATCCTCGACGAGGAGGACGACGCGCAGTCGCGCAACTACGCCCTCGACGTGATCCGCAACGTCACCGAGACCGCCTCCGCCCGCCTGCAGTTCGCCCGCTTCGCCTTCGGCGCCACCGACTCGGCCGGCGCCAGGATCGATCTCGGCACCGCCGAGGAACTGAGCCGAGGTCTCATCGGAAACGGCAAGCACAAGCTCGCCTGGCGCGGCCTCAAGGGCCAGATCGCCAAGGACAAGGCGAAGCTCCTGCTCAACCTCGTGGCGGTCGCGCCCACAGCGGTCCCGCGCGGCGGCGACATCGTGGTGGAGATCGGCGGCACGCTCAGCCTGCCCAGCTTCACCGTGCGCTGCCGCGGCCCCAGCGCCCGCCCGCCCCAGTACCTCGCCGATTTCGTCGGCGGCGAGGCCCCCGCCATCAACGCCATGACCATCCAGGCCTACTACACCGTGCGGCTGGCCATGGCCACGCGCATGCGCCTCGGCATCGCCAGGGACGGCGCCGACGTGGTGCTGACGGCGAAGGGGTAGGATCGATCCAAGGCAGGCTCCTGTCGCCGGTCCGACGCGCTACTGCAGGGCGCGCCCGATGGGCTGGCCGCCGGCAGGCAGGTTCGGCGTCACGATGTTGAACCAGAAGGAGCCGTTCAGGTTGGTGAGATAGCTCACCAGGTTCGCGAACTTGGCTTGATTGCCGTCAACCCTGACCTTTCCTGCCGCGATCCCCTGCTCCAGGTTCGTCTTCTCACTGAGAATGTCGTTCAACGTGGCGCGGTCCAGGGTAACCGTTGCGTCGGCGTTCTTGTCGGCATAGTCCGGCCAGTGATTGAGGACGGAGTTCTCCAGATACACGGCGTGATGTTCCTTGATATCCGGAAAATCCAGGTTCAGGGTGATCTTCTGACCCTCCGCCTTCTTCGCATCGAGCCGAATGCCCATGTAGTCAAACACCATGTCCAG
>DATBKR010000733.1:0-8113 GCA_036555805.1 Hyphomicrobiaceae bacterium
CTCGCCCGGTGGGCTGCATCTGCGCACCTCCTGCCAGGGAAGCGATACCGCGCGCCGCACCGCGGGTGGCCTCTTAGCGAGTCACCCGGCGTTCGACCGGCAGCGCGGAAACCCCGGCATTTCCCCCACACCAAGTCACAACCGGACCGCTGTCCGCGCGACCGCGCCTGGCCCTTGGGCTGCGCGGCTCGACTTCATGGCTGCTGAGCCCGGCGCAGCCACGGGATGGCGTTCAGCGCATGGGCACAGCTTGTTCTACAGACTGGCATACGGCCCACCGCCACGCCAGACGGAAGTGAGGCCCTGCCCGAACCGGGGTGTTCGATCGGCAACATCAGCTGCCCCACCGCATCACACCGAGAGCGGCTCCTGCTCTCCACGCAGGGCGGCCGACGATGCAAAAACGACCGCGCAACCCGTCGTGCAGCGTTGCGCGCGTCGGGCGATCGAGTGGAATCCGCTTCACCGTCCCGCGGCGTAGCCCTGCATGCCGCGGGCGTTGGCGGCGGCCTTGCGACGGGGGCCTTCCTGGGCCGTCGCCGTTAGGCGGCCTTCCGACCAGTCGGGGCCGACCTCGACCTTGTGGCCGCGGCGCTCCAGCTCCTCGATGGTCGCTGCGGGCAGGCGGCCCTCCGCGACCAGCACGCCGGGGCGCGCCGTGCGCGGCCAGAACGAGAGCGGGAAATGCTCGATGTGCCAGGCCGGCGCGTCGATGGCTTCCTGCAGGTTCATCTTGGGCGTGGAGCCTGCAAGGCGGGCGTGGCGCAGGAACAGCTGGCAGCTCCACTGGTCCTGCTGGTCGCCGCCGGGCGTGCCCCAGCTCATGTAGGGGGCGCCGTCGCGCAGCGCGATGCCCACCGAGAGCGTGGAGCGCGGGCGCTTGCCTGGCGCCAGCGAAGCGGGCTGGCCCTCGTCCAGCCAGAACATCTGCCCGCGCGTGCCGAGCGGCCAGCCGAGGTCGGGGATCACCGGCGAGGACTGCAGCCAGCCGCCCGACGGCGTGGCCGTGAACATGTTGCCGGCCTTGTCGATGACATCGATGTGCACGGTGTCGCCGCGCACCTGGCCGTCGCGCGAAACCTCGTCGGCGCCGTGTCCGGTGGAGACGCGGGCGAAGGTCGGTTCGCCGGCGCCGGCGCCCAGCGTGCGCGCGCCCTTCACGATCACCTGTCCGCCGTAGCCCTCGATGCGGCCGGGGCGCTGCTCCAGGGAGGCCGTGTCGCCCACCAGCGTGCGGCGCCCGGCGTTGTAGGTCTCCGACAGCAGCGTCTTAATCGGCACCTCGACGAATTTCGGGTCGCCGTAGAACGCCTCGCGGTCGGCGTAGGCGAGCTTGGCGCACTCCGCCCAGATGTGGATGAAATCCGGGTCCGTGGGCGCCAGCCGGTCGAGGTCGAAGCCCTTGAGCAGCGCCAGCATCTGCAGCAGCACCGGACCCTGCGTCCAGGCGTTCGGCTTGAAGATGCGGTAGCTGCCGTAGTCGAGGTGGATCGGGTCTTCCACGGTCGGCGCCCACGTCGCCATATCCTGAGCCGTGAGCACGCCGCGGTGGCGCCGTCCGCTCACGTCCATGATCTCGTTCTCGCGGCAGAAGCGGTCGATGGCCTCGGCCACGAACCCGTGGCTCCAGGCGCGCCGCGCCCGCTCGATCTCCGCCTCGCGCCCGCCGCCGCCCGCCCCGGCCTCCTTCAGGATGCGCCGGTAGGTCTCCGCGTGGCGCCTGTTGGTGAAGAGCGTGCCGGGCTTCGGCACCTGTCCGCCGGGCAGATACACCTCAGTCGAGGTCGGCCAGTGCTCGCGGAACAGGTCGGCCACGGTGGCGACGGTGGCGCAGGCGCGCTCGACGAGCGGGTAACCGTTCTCGGCGTAGGCGATGGCCGGTTCCAGCACGTCGCGCAGCCGCAGCGTGCCGTAGTCGCGCAGCAGCAGCATGTAGGTCTCGAAGGTGCCGGGAATGCAGGCCGGCAGCAGCCCGGTGCCCGGCACGATGTCGAGGCCGAGGTGGCCGCTGTAGTGGGCGATGGTGGCGCCGGCCGGCGCCGCGCCCTGGCCGCAGATCACCTTGGGCGCCGCGCTGCCGGCCTCGCAGATCATCACCGGGACGTCGCCGCCGGGCCCGCACAGGTGCGGCTCCACCACCTGCAGGGTGAAGGCGGTGGCCACGCCGGCGTCGAAGGCGTTGCCGCCGCGCTCCAGCACGCCCATGCCCACCGCGGTGGCGATCCAGTGCGTGGACGCCACCACGCCGAACGTGCCGTCGATCTCCGGCCGTGTTGTGAACGGTCCGGCATTGATGTTGGCCATGCGAGCGGTGCTCCGATTTTGCCGGGGTCAGACCCCTGGCCTCTGCGGTGGTGACTGAGCTCCTGACGTGCGGCCAGGGGTCTGACCCCGATCATACGCGCCTGCCGCGCGCGAGCGCCACCACCGCCAGCAGCTCGAACAGCATCTGCGCTGCGGCCTGGGCGGTGTTGGTCGTGGGGTCGTACTGCGGTGCGACCTCGACGACGTCGCCGCCGATCACGTTGAGACCGGCGCAGCCGCGCACCAGTTCTAGGGCTTCACGCGTACTGAGGCCGCCGATCTCGGGCGTGCCGGTGCCGGGCGCGAAGGCCGGGTCGAGGCTGTCGATGTCGAAGGAGATGTACGTGGGTCCGTCGCCCGCCACCGCGTGGATCTTCTCGACCGCCGCGGCGATGCCCATGCGCGCCAGCTCCTCGGCGTGGATCACCGTCATGCCGCTGACGTAGGAGAACTCCCACAGGTATTCCGCGCCGCCGCGGATGCCGATCTGGATGGTACGCTCCGGGTCCAGCACGCCGGCCAGCACCGCGTTGCGGAACGGCCCGCCGTGGTGGAACGTGGCGCCCTCGAAGGGCCCGCCCGTGTCGCAATGGGCGTCGATGTGCACCAGGCCCACCGGCCGCGCCGCGCCCAGCGCCTTCAGGATGGGGAAGGTGATGGAGTGGTCGCCGCCCACGGCCAGCGGCGTCACGCCCGCTGCCGCGATCCTGCCGAACAGCGCCTCGATGTCCTCGATGCTCTCGGCCAGGCTGTAGCGGCTGCGGAACGGCACGTCGCCGATGTCGGCGGCCTTCACGGCGCCGAGCGGCAGCAGGCGGTGCACGTGGTGGTAGGGCCCGATGCGCTCCACGGCGCGCACCGCGCGCGGGCCGAAGCGCGCGCCGGGGCGGTTGGTGACGCCCAGGTCGAGCGGCACGCCCACCAGCGCCACGTCGAGTCCGCCGAAGTCCGCGCGCTGCGCCGCGTCCAGGCGCAGCGGCGCGCCGAGGAAGCTCGCCACGCCCTCGTACGGCTTCGGCCGCCGGTCTGTGCCCGCGAAGATCGCCTCGATCGCCTTCCTGAACTCCGGATGATGCGACGCATCCGGCTGGTCGGCGGGATATTTGGCGCGCAGGTCTTCGAGCTTCTTGCGATCCATGACCGCTCCAGGGGTGTCTGACCCGGCGCGCGCCTGCACACCGGGCCGGCCATCGTTCTGCAGCAGGCACCCGGAGGGCCCGACGCCTACTCCGCCGCCTTGAGCAGGGTGGGCGACGGGGTGCGCAGCTCGGCCAGCAGCGTGGTCTCGCGGGTCTTGGCGAGTTTGTAGTTCCGCTCCTTGATATGGCCGAAGCCGCGGATCTCCAGGGGCAGCGAGGCGAGGGCGACCGCGGTGTGGTGAGTGGCGGGAGAGAGGCGCTCGACGATCTCGTCGAGGAGCTTTTCGTAGTCGGCGGTCATCTGCCGCTCCAGGCGGCGCTCCTTGGTGTAGCCGAACGGGTCCCAGGCCGTGCCGCGCAGGCGCCTGCCCTTGGCCAGCAGGCGGAAGACGGGGAGCATCCAGGGCCCGAACGTCACCTTGCGCGGCTCGCCGGTGCGCTGGTCGCGGCGGGCGAACAGCGGCGGGGCCAGGTGGAACTGCAGGCGCCCGTGGGCCTCGAACTGCTCGGAGAGCGCCTTCTCGAAGGCGGGATCGGCGAAGAGGCGCGCGACCTCGTACTCGTCCTTGTAGGCCAGCAGCTTGTGATAGCCGCGGGCGACGGCCTCGGCGAGGCCGGCGCGGCCCGGCGCCTTGGCCCGCTCGGCCTCGGCGATGGCGGCGACGCGGGCGCGGTAGCGCTCGGCGAGGGCGGCGTCCTGGTAGGCCGTGAGCTGGACGGCGCGGTAGGCGACAATGCCGTCCAGGGTCTGCATCCTGGAGGGGGTAGGCTCGGCGTCGGCGCCCATGATGCGCTCGACCGCGCGCATGTCGTGCGCGGCCAGCCGGCCGATGCGGAAGGCGGCCTTGCTCATCTCCACCCCCGCGCCATTGAGCTCGATGGCCTGCTCGATGGCGGCGGCGCCGATGGGCACTGAGCCCAGCTGGTAGGCGTAGCCCAGGAGGAAGACGTTGGCCGCGATGGAGTCGCCGAACAGCTTCACGGCTGCGGTGTGGGCATCGAAGTGGTGCACGGGCCCCTTGCCGGCGCGCTCTGAGATGGCGTGGCGCAGCGCCGGGCCCGGCACCCTGACGTTGGCGTTGAGCGCGAACTGGGCGGTGTGCATCTCGTAGTCGGAGTAGACCACCGCCGTGTGGTCCGGCTTGATGGTGGCGAGCACCGCGTTCGAGGCCGTCACCACCAGGTCGCAGCCGAGCACCAGGTCAGCGCCCGCGACGCCCGCGCGGATGGCGTGAATCTGCTCAGGGTCCTTGGCCACGCGCATGTGGCAGGCCACCGCGCCGCCCTTCTGGGCGAGGCCGGTCATGTCGATGGCGCCGAAGCCCTTGCCTTCCAGATGCGCGGCCTGGCCCAGAACCGCGGAGACCGTCACCACGCCCGTGCCGCCAACGCCGGCGACCAGCATGGTGTAGGGCTGATTGAGTGCGGCCAGGTTCGGCTCCGGCAGGCTCGCCAGCATGGCCGTGACGCCGCTGTCGCCGCGCACGGCTGCGCGCGCCTTCCGCACCTTGCCGCCGTGCACGGTGACGAAGCTCGGGCAGAAGCCCTCCACGCAGGAGAAGTCCTTGTTGCAGGCGGACTGGTCGATGGCGCGCTTGGTGCCAAGCTCCGTCTCCAGCGGCATCACCGCCACGCAGTTCGACTTCAGCCCGCAGTCGCCGCAGCCCTCGCAGACCGCGGGGTTGATGTAGGCGCGCTTGTCGGGGTCGGGGAAGGTGCCGCGCTTCCTGCGCCGGCGCTTCTCGGCGGCGCAGGTCTGGTCGTAGATCAGGACCGACACGCCTTTGAGCTGGCGCAGGTCCTCCTGCACGCGCTGCAGGTCGCGCCGGTGATGGACGGGCACGCCGGAAGGAATGAAGCCGGAGGGATACTTGTGCGGCTCGTCGGTGACGACCACCACCTTGTCGATGCCCTCCGCCAGCATCTGCCGCGCAATCATCGACACGGTGATGCCGCCGTCCAGCGACTGGCCGCCGGTCATGGCGACGGCGTCGTTGTAGAGGATCTTGAAGGTGATGTTGACGCCGGCGGCCCTGGCGGCGCGGATGGCGAGGCTGCCGGAGTGGATGTAGGTGCCGTCGCCCAGGTTCTGGAACACATGGCTCGTGTTGGAGAACGGCGCCTCGCCGATCCAGTTGGAGCCCTCGCCGCCCATCTGGGTGAACCCCTCGGTCGAGCGGTCCATCCAGTGCGCCATGTAGTGGCAGCCGATGCCGGCGTAGGCGCGCGAGCCCTGCGGCACCACGGTGGAGCTGTTGTGCGGGCAGCCGGGGCAGAAGTAGGGGATGCGGCTGGCAGCCTCGGCCGCTTCCGGACGGTTGCCCTTGATGCGCTTCAGCTCCGCGATCCTGTCCTTGAGGTCGTCGCCGGCGCCGTAGCGGATCAGCCGCTCGCCGAGCTTGATGGCGATGTCGCTGGGGTCGAGAGCGTACTTGGCCGGGAACAGCCAGTGCTCGTTCTCGTCCTTCTTGCCGAGCACGCGCGGCCGTTCCGGCAGGTCGTAGAGCTGCTCCTTCACCTGCGTCTCGATCAGCGCGCGCTTCTCCTCCACCACCAGGATCAGCTCGAGTCCCCGGGCGAACTTGAGGAGTCCCTCCGGCTCCAGCGGCCACGGCATGCCGACCTTGTAGAGGCGCAGCCCGAGGCGGTTGGCCGCCACCTCGTCGATGCCGAGTTCGTCCATGGCCGCGCGCACGTCCAGGTAGCTCTTGCCTGTCGTGATGATGCCGACCTTGGGCGCCGGACCTCCGCTGGTGACGATGCGGTCGAAGCCGTTGGCGCGGGCGAAGGCAAGGATGGCCGCGCGCTTGTGGTCGTGCAGCCGCGCTTCTTTGGCGAGCGCCTGGTCGCCGAGACGGATGTTGAGTCCGCCGCGCGGCGGAGTGAAATCGTCGGGGACCTTGATCTGGATGCGGTCGATGCGGCCGTCGACGGTTGCGGTGGCCTCGATATTGTCCTTCACGCACTTGAGGCCGACCCAGACGCCGGCATAGCGCGACAGAGCGAAGCCCAGAACGCCGTAGTCGAGGATCTCCTGCACCCCGGCCGGGTTCAGGATGGGGATCATGTAGTCGACGAAGGCGAACTCGGACTGGTGGGCGCTGGTCGAGCTCTCGCAGGTGTGGTCGTCGCCCATCAGCGCGAGCACGCCGCCGTGCCGGGAGGTGCCGGCGTGATTGGCGTGGCGGAACACGTCGCCGGTGCGGTCAACGCCGGGGCCCTTGCCGTACCACACGCCGAACACGCCGTCGTATTTGCCTTCGCCGCGCAGCTCGGCCTGCTGCGAGCCCCACAGCGCGGTCGCCGCCAGATCCTCGTTGAGGCCCGGCTGGAACTTGATGTGGTTGGGCTCGAGCACACCCCTGGCGCGCAGCATGGCGGCCTCCAGGGTGGCTATGGGCGACCCGCGGTAGCCGGTGACGTAGCCCGCCGTGTTGAGCCCCGCTCTAACGTCGCGGGCGCGCTGGGTCAGCATCAGGCGGACGATGGCCTGGGTGCCCGTCAGCAGTTGGCGGGTCTCGTCGAGAGCGTATTTGTCGTCGAGGCTGACGGCGTGCTTGGGCATGCTTATCCCGGCGTTTCCAATCCCGGACGGGGTCAGACCCCTCGCCACCAAGCCTTGTCTTTTTTGACGCAGCGCTGACGCGAGGGGTCTGGCCCCGAATCCGCTGCGGTTTACTAAACGTCGTACGGCGGCGCGTCGCTGGCAAGGGGTGAACCGAATTCCGAAACCGGAACGGTGGGCCGCGCCTGGCGGCGGCGCGGTGCGCATCGTCCAGGTTCCTGCCGCGCAACAAAATTTCGCAGGGAGCTGCACCGCCGCAGATGCTATGCGCAACGCAGCGGGCGGCCATGCATTGCACCCGTGATCCCGGCCATGGATTCCCTCGGGGATTGCGAGCGGAACGCGAGCAGCGCTCCGATCCGGGATCGCGGCGGTTCGACTCGTCTCGCAAGGTCCCGGACAACCTCGCGCTGCGGGGCTCGGCTTCCGGGATGACGGGTTACTTGACCCGCGCGAATGTGGTGGTCTTGCAGAAGATGGCGGCGACGCAGCCGGACAACTCCACCGCGCTCTTGCTCTTGACGGTGAGCGTGCCGGAGTAGGTCTTGCCATCGGCGCGGTTGTAGAGCTGGCCCGACCAGGTGGCGGCGCCGGTCTTCTTGGCGCCCTGCATGATGACGAGCCCGACGATGGGGCGGCTGCGCTTGGCGGGGTCGGGGTTCTTGTCGTCGGTCTTCTGCCCGTCCACCGCCTTCACGATCTTGCCGCACACGCCGTCGCCGCACTTGTAGAATTCGGTGTGCGACTTGTTCTCGGGGTTCTCCCACACGCCAAGCGCATCCTCGGCCGTCTGCGCGTAGGCAGCCGCCGCGAGGGCCAGCACGGCGCCCGCAACCAGTGTCTTCCTCATGGATGTCCCCTCCGGGCCGCTGCCTTCCAGTCCGTCACCCTCGTCTCGCACGGTGGCGCTGAATTGCGTCTATGGCAAGGGGCCGCGTGTAGCGTGGCCGCATGGCCATGCTTTGGCCTAAGCAGAGATTCTGATGTTGACCAACGGTTCGGCGCTGCGCTCGTGGTTCAGATCGTCGACGACGGCGTGGATGGTCTGGTCGAGGGCGGCGACATCGGTGAAGGTCTTGTGGGCCAGATGATGGGCCTTGAGATC
>DATBKR010000734.1:0-1970 GCA_036555805.1 Hyphomicrobiaceae bacterium
CAGCCGAGCGCCGGTTCTCGGGGTGCGGATGCGGCGAAGCCGGTTTCCGGTACCCCGCTCGATCGGTGGACAGGCCAGCCAAGCGTCGAGCGGCCGTCGGAGACGGCCGGGCAGGGCGTCTTTCGTGCCCAGCACCGGATATAGGTCACGGCCATCGGGCACGAGCCCGGGACGCCCTGCTCCTCCTCATCTCCTCGGGCGGTGAACCGTCGCGAGGTTGAACGTGTTGGGACCCACAGGTCCGATTGCCGGTGCTCCAAAGCTCGTCGTGAATTCAAGTGCCGGCCGGTCCCATGGCTCTGCTCAGCGCGGCGCGGACCGCCCGTCTGTCATGGCGCGGCGCGCCGCGGCGCTGTAGTGTGGATACAGACATTCCCCCCTGTGATGGGCGCCGCCATGCCGGTACTGCCTGCCCGATACTTCGGCCTTGCGGAAGCATGCTGCCGCGCCTTCCGCCTTCCCCGCGGCGTCGCGGCCGTCGCAGAGTCCATGGGCCTGCTGCTGCTCTTCACGATCGTGACGGCCGCGGTCTTCCGGCAGTGGCTGCCGCACCTCGGTGAGGCTCTGATCGGTCCGCCCGAGGACAACCTGCAGGACTTCTGGAATGCCTGGTACGTCGCGGCGGGTCGGCAAGCCGGCCAGCCCTTCTTCTTCACGGACCTGCTGCGGTTTCCAGAAGGAGCTTCGCTCCATCTCCATTCCTTCGCCTATCCCAAGGCGTTCGCCATTGCGTTGCTCACGAGCATCGTGGGCACCGGCATGGGCACGCTCGTCCTCCTCCAGAACCTTTCCATCCTGGCGTCGTTTCCGCTGGCCGGCGTCGGCGCATTTCTCATCGCCCGGCATCTCACCGGCAGCCGGGCCGGAGCGCTTCTCGGCGGCTTCGTCTTCGCGTTCAATCCGTCGCACGTGGAGCACGCCATGCATCACGCGGGCGTGTCGTCCATCGAGCCCATCCCGTTCTTCGTTCTGTGCTATCTGCTGGCCACGGAGCGGCGCAGCCCCGCTTTCCTGCTGCTCGCCATCGGCCTCTATGCGCTGAGCGCGCTCTCCTCCTGGTACTACCTCGTCTACCTGGCCTGTTTCATCGCGCTCCACACCCTCTATGCGGCCGTGCGCGAGCGCCGCCTTCCGGGAGGCTGGCGGCTCGCTGTCGCGGTCGCGTGCCCCGTCGCTGTCGTGGCGATCCTCGCTCCGATGCTGGTCCCGATGACGCACGCCGCGGCAGAGGCAGCCGCGCCTTCGGCTGACGGCACGGGCCTCTACGCCGCCGATCTTGCCGGCCTCGTGGCGTTCCCTCGCTTCCATGCCCTCGCGCCGCTCGCCGACGGCGTCTATCGCCAACTCAAGGGCAACGCCTGGGAGTCCACGGTCTACCTCGGCCTCGCCAATCTGGCGCTGCTGTCGTGGGCCTGCCTGAGCGGGCGCGCAAGACCCGCGCCGGTGCTGACCTATGCCCTGTGCGGCATGGGAGCCTTCTGCATCGTCGCCGCCGGGAGCCGGCTGCAGGTGCTCGGACATGAGACCATCCCGTTGCCGGGCGCGGGGCTCTCCTCCTTGCCGCTCGTGTCGCTGATGCAGGCGCCGGCGCGGGCCATCGCCCTCGTGTACCTGTTCCTGGCGATCGCCGTTGCCGAGGCGGCGCGGGCGATCTGGCAGCAGGGCGCGGGCCTGCGGCGCGCCGCCATGGCCGGCGTAGCAGCGGTCATCGTTCTCGACTACCTGCCGGTGCGTGCCCTCGCCATGACGCCCCTCTCGTGCCCGGCGGGCCTCGAGGCGATCCGCGACGACCCCGAGGCCGGCTTCGGCGTGCTCGACCTGCCGCCGCACGGCTATGCCGAGCGCAACTTCTACATGGCGCAGCAGGCCTGCCACGGCCACCCCATCGTGCTCGGCAACACCTCGCGTCGCACCGGCCCGACCCTGGGCGACCGGCTGGACACCTGGACCGTCGAGGCGCAGCGCGCGCA
>DATBKR010000735.1:0-4869 GCA_036555805.1 Hyphomicrobiaceae bacterium
CCCGTGCTGTTCCTGGTGCACGGCTCCACCTTCTCCTCGCGCGGCAGCTACGACCTGCAGGTACCGGGGCACCCCGACTATTCGATGATGGACTACTTCGCTGGCCTCGGCTTCGACGTGTGGACCATGGACCACGAGGGCTACGGCCGCTCCTCCCGCACCGCCAGCAACTCCGGCATCATGGTGGGCGTGGAGGACCTCAAGGCAGCCCTGCCCGAGGTCGAGAAGGCGACCGGACAGGGGCGGGTGATGCTGTTCGGCGAATCCTCCGGCGCCATCCGCGCCGCCGCCTTCGCGGTGGCCGAGCCCGGTCGCGTGGAGCGGCTCATCCTCAACGCCTACACCCACACGGGGGAGAACGCGCCGGAGATAGACAGGCGACGGGCGCAGGCTGAGACCTACAAGGCCAACCCGCGTCGGCCCATCTCGCGGGCCAGCATCCAACGCATCTTCGATCGGGACATCCCAGGGTCATCCGAGCCGGCCGTCCCCGAGGCGCTCGCGGCCTACGAGCTGGCGTTCGGCGACACGGTGCCCAGCGGCACCTATCTCGACATGGCCCTCAACCTGCCGATGGCCGATCCGGCGCAGATCAAGTGCCCCGTGTGCATGATCCGCGGCGAGCACGACGGCAACGCCAGCGAGGCGGAACTGCTGCACTTCTACGCGGCGCTGCCCAACAAGGACAAGCAGTTCATCATGATCGCCGGCCAGGCCCATGCCGGCGGCCTCGCCATCAACCGGCACCGCATGTGGCACGCGGTGCACGCCTTTCTCACCTATCCGCCCATGCGCGGTGCATAGGGTCACCAGAAATCCGTCACCCACTCCGGAGCCGGCTCAGCGGCGTGGCTGACAGTGGCGTAGCGGCCCTGGTGCACCAGCAGCGGCGGCTGGTCGTGCACCGCCAGGTAGCGGATGTGGCCGATGAACAGCGTGTGATCGCCGCATTCGTGCTGCGCCGCAATATCGGCCGCGATCGCCGAGGCGGCGTCGGCGAGCAGCGGCGTGTGCCCGGCCCACACGTATTCCAGCGCCAGGTCGGCCACCGGCGCGCCGGCGAAATGCGTGCTGATCCGCTCCTGGTTCTTGGCCAGCATGCTCACGCCGAAATGCCCCGCTTCTATCAGCAGCGGGTGCATGCGCGCCGCCTTCCTGATGGAGATCACGCACAGTGGGGGCGTCAGCGAGCCCGACATGAAGGCGCTGACGGTCATGCCTCGCACCTGCCCGCCGGCCACAGTGGTGATCACCGTGACGCCGGTGGCGAACGAGCCCATCACCCTGCGGAACTGGCCGGGATCGATCTGCGGCATGGCAGCATCGGCCCCGGGCGTGGTCGTTCCGTCCTGCACGTGCGGCCTCCTTCCTCACGGCTCTCCAAAGAGGCACGCTGGCCAAACCAACTCCTTCCTCCCGCGGCGCAGCGGGACGGCTCGGCTGTGCGGCGCGGCGTTCCCGCGATGTATGCTAGCCCAGCTCGCCGCGATCTGTAAGGCCGGGCCGGCTGCGTTCCGCCGTGCTGCGCTGCGGCCGGCAGGGTTAACGGCCCTGCACCGGCGGCAAGTGCGGAAGGCGCCAGGCTGTCGTCGGCTTGCTCAAGAAATCGTGCGGCCTTATGTAACGAACCAGAGAAGCCGGAAGCGCATGCCCAACGCCCCGCAAAGTTTCATCCTGCTCTGGAAGCGCGTCGTCGCCGCGCTGTCGCTGGTCGCGGCTGCCCTGCTGGCCCCGACCGCGCCTGCCTCCGCCGGCGGCGCCGGGGTGATCGGCTCGCGGGCGAGCCATGGCCAGGCCGTCGCGAGCGCCGCCAGCCAGCTGATTGCCGGCGTGGATGGCTTGGTCGAGGGCGGAGAGCGCAACGTTCCCGTCGACGAGCCGCAAGCCGGCGGCCTCCACGCCAAGCCTTGCGTGCTGGCGGCGTGGCACGAGTTTCCAGCGCCGCGGCCCCCTGTGGCGGTGCCGGCCCCCGAAACCGGCACGCGCCTGCCGGCTTTTGCCCCCCGGTCCGGCTTGACCAGGGCGCCGCCGCGTACCGGCGAAATCTTCAGGATCTGACCGTGCCCGGCTGGCTCTGGCCGGCGGGCAGCGCTATCAATCCTTGCACGGGACAACGAGCACGCAGGCTCGCGGGGTGTGCGAACGAGGTCAGAGCCTCGACCCACCGCCGCCCGGCCGAGCGGGCGTATCAGGCGAAGTCAATTCCGGCCGTCGTTGCCCACGGCGCTGGCGGCCACACTCCCGGAGGGAGGCTTTCCTGCCATGCTGAATTTTCCGCCATGGAAGCAGTACACCATCGTCGGCATCTGCCTTGCCGGGCTGCTGGTGGTGCTCCCCAACTTCCTATCCCAGCAGACGCTCAACCACTGGCCGAACTGGCTGCCGAAGTGGCAACTCTCGCTTGGCCTCGATCTGCGCGGCGGTGCGCATCTCCTCTACGCCATGGAGATCAACGACGTGCGCAAGGACTGGCTCGACACCCTGGTCGGCGACGCCCGCCAGCGCCTCAAGGACGCCCACGTCGCCGTGAGTGCCGCCGGCGTCACCGGCAACGCTGTACAGGTGCGCATCGCCAAGCCCGAGGACTCCGACGCAGCGCTCAAGGCCCTGAACCAGCTGATCCAGCCGATCGGCAATCCGCTCGTGGGCGCTTCGGGTCGCGACGTGGAGGTGAAGAAGGATGACAACGGCACGACCTTCACGATCGCGCCCACCGAGGCCGGTCTGAAGCAGCGTGTCGGCAGCGCCGTCGACGCCGCCATCGAGACCGTGCGCCGCCGTGTCGACGGCATCGGCACCAAGGAGGCGCACATCGTGCGCGAGGGCGAGGGCCGCATCCTGGTGCAGGTGCCAGGTCTGCAGGATACGGCCGAGCTGGAGCGGCTGATCGGCGAGACCGCGCGCCTCTCTTTCCACGAGGTGAACGACAAGGTCACGCCCGCGGAAGCCAAGGCCGGCAGGGTTCCCATCGGCTACAAGATCTACAAGGGCGCCGATAAGCGCGAGGGCGAGTACCTCCTGCGCGAGACGCCAGTGGTGCGCGGCGACGAGCTGACCGACGCCAAGCCCGGCTTCCACCCGCAGACCGGCCAGCCCATCGTCGAGTTCACGTTCAACAACGCGGGCGCGCGCAAGTTCGGCAAGTTCACGCGCGACCACATCGACAAGCCGTTCGCCATCGTGCTCGACGACAAGGTGATCTCGGCGCCGGAGATCCGCTCGGAGATTCCCAGCGGGCGCGGCTACATCGAGGGCAACTTCACGCCCGAGACGTCGACCAAGCTCGCGATCCAGCTCAAGTCCGGCGCGCTGCCGGCCAAGCTGTCGATCGTGGAGAAGCGCACGGTCGGTCCGTCGCTCGGCAACGACTCGATCGAGGCCGGCAAGCTCGCCGGCATCATCGGCGGCATCGCCACCGTCGTGCTGACCATCCTCTACTACGGCACCTTCGGGATCTTCGCCTGCGCGGGGCTCGTCGTGCACGGCATGCTGACGGTGGCGCTCATGTCGATCTTCGGCTCGGCGCTGACGCTGCCCGGCATCGCCGGCCTGGTGCTCGGCATCGCCATGGCGGTGGACGCCAACGTGCTGATCTATGAGCGCATCCGCGAGGAGGTGCGGGCCGGCAAGTCGCCCATTGCCGCCATCGATGCCGGCTTCACGCGTGCGTTCGTGACAATCGCGGACTCGCAGCTCACGACCCTGGCCTGCGCCGTCGTCATGTTCTGGCTCGGCGCCGGACCGATCCGCGGCTTCGCCGTGACGCTCACCATCGGCATCTGCACCTCGATCTTCGCCTCCGTCACCGTGGTACGGCTGCTCATCTACTACTGGCTCAACGCCCAGCCGCGCGCCAAGGGCACCCCCCTGGTGCTGCCGGTCTAGGACAAGGACAACGCCCATGCGCCTTATTCCGAATTTCCGGGGCCACGACTTCTTTCCCCACGACCTGCGCCTGCCCTTCATGCGCTTCAAGGGCCTGTGCTTCGCGCTGTCCCTTCTCGCCATGGCCCTCTCGCTGGCCGTGATCTGGGTGAAGAGCTTCAACTATGGAGTCGACTTCACCGGCGGCACGTCGATCGAGGTGCAGTCCAAGGCCGGGCCGGCCGATATCGCCCATCTGCGCGACAAACTGAACCGGCTCGGCGTCGGTTCGGTGCAGATCCAGAGCTTCGGCGCCCCAACCGACGTGCGGATCCGCGTCGAGCAGCAGAGGGGCCCCCAGGCGGACCAGAAGGCCGCCATCGCCAAGGTTACCGAGGCGCTCGGCGCGCAGTACGTGCTGCGGGGCGAGAATTCGGTCGGTCCTGCGGTATCGGGCGAGCTGCGGTGGGCCGGCTTCATATCCGTGGTCGCCGGCCTGCTCGCCATCGTCGCATATGTCTGGCTGCGCTTCGAGTGGCAGTTCGCGCTCGGCGCCATCGTGGCCCTCACCCACGACGTGCTGCTGGTGGCTGGCATTTTCTCGCTGCTGCAGCTGGAGTTTGACCTGTCGATCGTCGCGGCGCTGCTCACCATTCTCGGCTACTCGGTCAACGACACCGTGGTGGTGTCCGACCGCATCCGCGAGAATTTGCGCAAGTACAAGCGCATGGGGCTCGACGAGCTCTTGAACCTGTCGATCAACGAGACGCTGTCGCGAACGATCCTGACAGGCTGTACCGCGCTTGCCGTGCTGCTCGCGCTCTACATCTTCGGTGGCGAGGTGATCCGCAACTTCAACCTGGCGATGCTGCTCGGCGTCATCATCGGCACCTACTCGTCGGTGTTCATCGCCGCGCCTCTCCTGGGCTACCTCGGCGTCAAGCGCGAATGGAGCGCCGGACCGCCCAAGCAGACAGGCGCCGCGCAACGCGCGAAAGCGGCGTA
>DATBKR010000736.1:0-7349 GCA_036555805.1 Hyphomicrobiaceae bacterium
GGCCACCATGCCGTGCGGGGTATCGGAGAACGACTTCGCTGCGGTCCGCACCCCCTTGTCCTCGAGCGTGCGTCGAGGGAACCGGGGTCAGACCCCCTTGCGTCGAAGCCACGATCTCTATTGCGACCTTGGCGCAAGGGGTCTGACCCCGGACCGGCGCTCGGATGGTCTGTCCGCCATGCCGGGCAAGGTGTCGGACCACGGCCCTCGGCTCCTGTGCTGAGGGGCGGCTCCAGGACCACCGCCGGTCTCATCTCCGAGGCCCGCGCACGAGAGCACATCCCACCCCCGCGGTCATCATCGAGATCATGAACAAGTATTCCGACCTCCCCGCCGACTTTGCCGACGCGTCTCTCCTGGCGATGTGCGAGAGGCGAGGCATTCGCGAGTAAGCCACCTTGGATCGGGACTTCGACGTCTACCGCACGGCCGACCGCAAGCGGTTGCGCAACGTGTTCTTCGCCGGCTGACGCCTGCGCAGCCGGAAACCGCGCATTCGGCCTACTTCCGCACGCTGATGTCCTGCACGGTTGCGGACAGTTCGCGGCGCTCGCCGTTCCTCACCACAGTGAGGCGTACCTTGTTGCCGATGCCGACGCGCTCCAGCACCGTCGCGAGGTCGGCCACGGTGGCAACCGGCTTGCCCTCGGCGGCCACGATCACGTCGCCGAGCCGTCCCTGCCCGTCGATGCCCACGAGCCCGGCCTGCGCCGCCGGTCCACCCGGCGGCACCGACTGCACGACGATGCCGCGGATGCCGTTCTGGCGCGCGATGTCCTCGGAGAGCGGCACGAAGCCGATCCCCGGCAGGCGGGCGTGACCGGTGCGGATCAGCTCGGGCACGATGCGGTTCACCGTATCCACCGGAATGGCGAACCCCACCCCGGTGAAGGAGCCCGTGGGGGCCAGAATGGCGGTGTTGACCCCGATCAGCCGTCCGGAGCTGTCTATCAGCGGCCCGCCGGAGTTACCCGGGTTCACCGCCGCGTCCGTCTGGATCACGCCCACCACCTCGCGGCCCGATTCCGTGGGCAGGCGCCGGTCGAGCGCGCTGATCACGCCCGTGGTCAGGCTGCGCGACAGCCCGAACGGGTTGCCGATGGCATAGACCGACTGGCCCACCAGGAGATCGGCGGAGGTGCCGACGGGAATGGGCCGCAGGTCGTCGGGGACGTCAGTCAGCTTGAGAACCGCGAGGTCGACCTGAGGGGCCGAGCCCACGAGTTGTGCCGGAACGGGCGTCTCGCCACCGAACAGGACGCCGAGCTTGCTCGCCCCGTTGACGACATGGAAATTCGTGACGATGTGCCCTGCGCCGTCCCACACGAAGCCGGAGCCGGTTCCCAGGCCGCCCTCGGACGCGAGGCTGGCGTCCTTACGGGCGTAGATGGCCACCACGCTGGGCGCCGTCTTGGCGAACAGGGCCGTCGTGCGGGCCTCCTCGCCCATGAAGTCCGCGCGCGGAGCCGGCGTGCGCGGGGCCGTGTCGGACAGGAGGTAACCGCGCAGGTAGCGGTCGCCGACGAGGAGGGCGCACAAGGCGAGCGCGAGCACGGCGATGCTTCGCCAGAAGCGGTCCCGTGGGTCCAAGGCGGTGCCTCCGATCGCAGCCCAAAGACAAAGATGGGCCCGAGATCAACGGGCGACCAGCCTGAAAGTTCGGCCGCGATCCACGCTTCGTGAACCCGCCCGCGCCGTCTCGCACGTCAGCCCGCATTCACCGCCGTCGCGATCCACACCGACGCATCCAGCGGCACCGTCGCACCGCTCTGGCGCGGCGCCAGCGCCGCCCGGACCGTGCTCTCGACCTTGGCCATCACCTCGGGCGGCTGGCCCTCAAGCGCGCGGCGCACCGGGCCGATGGCCAGCGCGCCGCTGACCGCCGCGTCGAGCCCCCTGCCTGCGGCCAGGTCGAGCGCCAGGTCCACGGCGTCCAGCCCCACCGCCGAGAAGCCGGCGGCGCCCAGGATGCCGCGCACGCGCTCCTCGCGGGCGAACGCGAACGGTCCGGGCTCATCGGGGCCGGAGCGCGGCGGCGCCACCACGTGCTTCAGGGCCGACTGGAGCGGCAGATGCATCCACGGATTGAGATCGAGCGCGCGCCAGCAGGCGAAGGCGACGCGCCCGCCCGTCCGCAGGCCCTTGCGCACGTTGCGGAACGACAAGACGGGGTCGGCGAAGAACATCACGCCGAAGCGCGACACCAGGAGATCGGCTCCGCCGGGCTCGAACGCATGCACCGTGGCATCGGCCAGCACGAACGCCAGCGGCAGGTCTGCCGGCGCCCGTTCGCGGGCGCGCGCCAGCATGGGCGGGGAGATGTCGAGCGCCGTCACGCGCCCCGCAGCGCCGACTCTCTGCGCGAGGGCGATGCTGCTCGCCCCGCAGCCGCAACCGATGTCGATTGCGCGCTCGCCGGCGGCGACCGCCGCACGATCGAGCAGGATCGCCTGGATCGGCTCCAGCACCGCATCGAGCGTCTCCTGCCGCTCGATCCAGCGCTGCCCGGCCGCCCCGCCCCAATAGACAGCCTGGTCGGCATTCGCCTCATGAACCCGGGGGCTTTCCATGGCCGCGCTCCTCGCCTGCTGTGCACTCGACGGCAGCTTACGACGCCAGCTTACGACCTTGACGCACCCGGCGTCAGCACCCCAAGCTCGCCCGGTCTTGTCACCGGAGCGCGAGCCGCCATGAGCCCCACCCCGCTGCGCGTCGCCATCGTCGGCGGCGGCATCGGCGGCGTCGCCGCCGCCACCGCGCTGCTCCGGCGCGGCATCGAGGTGCGTCTCTACGAGCAGGCCCCCGCCCTCACCGAGGTCGGCGCGGGCGTCGCCATCCAGCCCAACGGCGTCCGCATGCTTCGGCGCCTGGGCCTGGGCGACGGCGTGGCTCGTTACGGCGCGCGCTGGGTCGACCCGCAGTTCCGCCGCCCGGACGGCGCCTTTGCCGCCTCCATGTGGCCGCCGGAACTGGCCGGCAGCATCGAGTTTTACGGCTTCCATCGCGCCGATCTCCTCGGCTTGTTCGTGGAGCGCCTGCCGGCCGGCGTCGTCCACACCGGGCACCGCTGCGTCGGCTTCGAGCAGACCGAGGACGAGGCCCTCCTCGCCTTCGCCAACGGCGCGCGCGCGACGGCCGATGTGGTGGTGGGCGCAGACGGCATCCACTCCACCCTGCAACAGTTCGTGGTGGCGCCGTCGCCACCGATCTTTTCAGGCTCGGTCGCGTCGCGCGGCATCGTCTCGGCGGCGAGCGTCGGCTGGCCCGCCGGCGCCATGCGCAACTGGCTGGGGGCTGGCAAGCATTTCCTGGTTTTCCCGGTGCGCGGCGGGGAGCTTCTCAACTATGTGGGTTTCGTGACCACCGACGAAGCGACCAGGGAGTCCTGGTCGCAGCCCGGCGACCCGGCCGGTCTCGCCCGTGCATTCGCCGGCTGGGACCCGCTGGTCGGCGCCATCATCGCCCGGATCGAGACCACGTTCCGCTGGGGCCTCTACGATCGCGAGCCGCTGGCACGCTGGACCAAGGGACGCCTGACGCTGCTCGGCGACGCCGCGCACCCGATGCTGCCGCACGCCGGCCAGGGTGCCAACCAGGCCATCGAGGACGGCGCGGCGCTCGCCGCCGTGCTCTCCGGTGCCGACCGTGGCTCGGCCCCGCGCGCGCTCATGATCTACGAAAGGGTGCGCCGCGAACGGACCGCTGGCGTGCAGCGCATGTCGCGCCTCAACGGCGCCCGCTACGACGCCGCAGGCGGCGATCTCAAGCTCCGCGACCAGCAACTCTCCGCGCAGGTGCAGGATCGCACCTGGATCTGGAACTACGACGCCGAGGCCGCCGCATTGGCCGCGGTTGCAGCGCTCTGATTGTCCTCGCCGCGGGCCCCCCTGTCACGGAGTCCTGGTGTAGCGGCCCGCCAGGCGGCAGCCGCTCATGACGAGCACCCGTCCGGTGAGCGAGAAGCTGCAGCTCTCTTTGGTCCCGGACTCTGTCTTATAGCGGAAGTCCTTGCGCCCGGCGGTCCAGTAGCCGGTCTCGGAGCCGTATTTGTACTCCGTTGTCCTGAGAGAGAGCGTCTTCTCGCCCTGCCAGGTGCCCACCAGCGGGTGATTTGGCATGTCACCGGACGCCGTGCAGCCGGCAAGCAGAAGCGTGAGTGCAAGGCAGCGGTTCATGGTCTTGCCTAGCGCCGGAAAGCGGCGAAAATATCCCTGCCCCGGCCTTTGCACCGATTTTGTCGTGCGCGGCGCCCCATTTTTGCCGCCTGCCGCGCGCCGGCTGTGCTCTGGCTTCACAAGCATGAGCGGCAGCGAGGAGGAGCCCATGCCCGTCGTCACGCCCGATGCCAGGAACCACGCCGGCCTGCCGCCGCTGGCGTCGCGCTACGTGGACGTTGCCGACCTCCCCTGGGTACCGACGCGCTTTCCCGGCGTCGACATGAAGATGCTGATGGAGGACAAGGACACCGGCCTGACGACGGCGCTCGTCAGGTTCGCGCCCGGCGCTGTGCTGCCCGACCACGAGCACGTCGAGCTGGAGCAGACCTGGGTGCTCGAAGGCGGCCTGGAGGACGATGAGGGCGTCGTCACCGCCGGCAACTACGTGTGGCGCCCGGCCGGCAACCGCCACTACGCCCGCGCCCCCAACGGCTGCGTCGCCCTGTCGTTCTTCCTCAAGCCGAACAAGTTCTTCGACGCGCCTTGAGGGGGGTCAGACCCTGCGGGTCTGACCCCGTCCGAGCCGCGCTTGCGCCGCACGTCGCTTCCACGTAACACCGGCGGCTGTCGCGCCAACCCGCCCGCCGCATGCCGCCTCCCCTCGCCCAGCTCACCGACATCCACCTCACCTTCGGCGGCACGCCGCTGCTCGAAGGCGTGGAGCTCACCGTCTCGGCGGGGGAGCGGGTGTGCCTCGTCGGCCGCAACGGCTCGGGCAAGTCGACGCTGCTCAAGATCGCAGCGGGCCTCATCGAGCCGGACGGCGGCGAGCGCTTCGTGCAGCCGGGGGCGGCGGTGCGCTACCTGCCGCAGGAGCCGGACCTCTCGGGCTTCCCCACGACGCTGGCTTACGTGGAAAGCGGGCTCGGGCCTGCCGACGACCCGCACCGGGCCCGCTACCTCCTGGAGCAGCTTGGCCTCACCGGCAGCGAAGACGCGGCCCACCTCTCCGGCGGCGAGGCGCGCCGCGCGGCGCTGGCGCACGTGCTGGCGCCCGACCCCGACATCCTGCTTCTGGACGAGCCCACCAACCACCTGGACCTGCCGGCCATCGAGTGGCTGGAGGCGCATCTCGCCCAGAGCCGGGCCGCGCTGGTGCTGATCTCGCACGACCGGCGCTTCCTCGCCAACCTGTCGCGCACCACCGTCTGGCTGGATCGCGGCCGGACGCTGCGCGCCGAGCTGGGCTTCGGCGGCTTCGAGGCGTGGCGCGACTGCAAGCTCGAAGAGGAGGAGACGGCGCAGCACAAGCTCGACCGCCGCATTGCCCGCGAGGAGCACTGGCTGCGCTACGGCGTGACCGCGCGGCGCAAGCGTAACGTGCGGCGCGTGGCGGAGCTCGACGCCCTGCGCCAGGCGCGCCGCGACTTCCGCAGGGCCGCCGGCAAGGCCGAGATGGTGGCCAGCGCCACGGAGACTTCGGGTGCCCTCGTGATCGAGGCCAAGAACCTCGGCAAGGCGTTCGGCGACCGCGCGATCGTCAGGGACCTCTCGCTGCGCGTCATGCGCGGCGACCGCATCGGCATCGTCGGCCCCAACGGCAGCGGCAAGACCACGCTCGTCAACCTGCTCACCGGCACGCTGGCGCCCGACAGCGGCGCGGTGCGGCTCGGCGCCAACGTCAGCCTCGCCAGCCTCGACCAGGGCCGCGAGAGCCTCGACCCCGGCTGCACGCTCAGCGAGGCGCTGACGGGCGGGCGCGGCACCACCGTCACGGTGGGCGGGAGACCCAAGCACGTCATCGGCTACATGCAGGACTTCCTGTTCTCGCCCCAGCAGGCGCGCATGCCGCTGTCGGCCCTCTCCGGCGGCGAACGCGGCCGCCTGATGCTGGCGCGGGCCCTGGCCAAGCCGTCCAACCTGCTGGTGCTCGACGAGCCCACCAACGACCTCGACCTGGAGACGCTGGACGTGCTGGAGGAGCTGCTCGGCACCTACGCCGGCACCCTCATCCTGATCAGCCACGACCGCGATTTCCTCGACCGCATCGTCAACGTGGTGCTGGCGCCCGAGGGCGACATCAGCCCCGGGCGCTGGACCGAGTACGCCGGCGGCTACTCCGACATGCTGGCCCAGCGCGGCGCCGACCTCGCTGGCGCCAGGCCGCAGAAGGCTAAGCCCGCGCTGCCCACGGAGAAGCCGGCGAACGCCGCCACGGCGCCGGCGCCGAAGCGCAAGCTCAGTTTCAACGAGCAGCACGCGCTGGCCACCCTGCCCAAGGACATGGCAGCCCTGGAGGCGCGCATCCAGGACCTGCAGTCGCGGCTCGACGATCCCTCCTTCTACGGACGCGACCCGAAGGCCTTTGCCGGGACCACGGCGGCCCTCGCCGCCGCGCAGGCGCAGCTCGCCGCCGCGGAAGAACGCTGGCTCGAGCTGGAGCTGCTGCGCGAGGAGATCGCCGGCGGATGAAGCCGGCCGCGCGCGTCCCCGTCCCTGCGCGAGGCCGCGCTGTCATCTCGCGCGCAACGCGGTTGGGAACCTGCCCCGCAGGTGCTAGGGTCCTGGGCGCGGGGGCAATCGCAATGGGATTGCGAGGAGAGGGACGTGTTCACCCGGTCATTGACTGCCCGTTTCCTGGGATCGTTCGGCAACTTCTTTTTCTCGATCGTGCTGGGCGCGCTCGCCATGGGCGTGTTCTGGTACTACTACCCCGACCAGTTCCTGCTCCTCCAGCGCTCGACCTCGGCCGTGCGCGAATGGATGGTGGCGCGCGCCTGGTCGGCCCGCTCCGAGACCATCTTCCGCTTCCTGCTGGAAGACCGCCAGCTCCTGCTGATCGCCTTCGTCCTCGCCGCCCGCTTCCTCCTCGGCCTGCTGCTCCTCCCCATCAAGGCCCTGTTCGAGCGCGGGCTGTGACCGGCGCTGACGGGTGTCGGGGATGGGGCGTCGGGCGAATCGGACAGCCCGCAAGCAGCCGACTGCGCGGACGCCAGTGACGCGCCTACGTCATCCCGGCGCCGCTTGCGAGCGAAGCGAGCAAGCGGGAACAGGCCGGGACCCAGTCACCTGACAGCTTGCTCTCGGAACGGACAACAAGTGCAACCACGCCGCGCGGCTCCTGAACGAACGCAAGAGCTTTCTCGGAGGTGCATGGGTCCCGGCCTAGTCCCGATCGGGTCCTTCGGACCC
>DATBKR010000737.1:0-18922 GCA_036555805.1 Hyphomicrobiaceae bacterium
CAGCCGAGCGCCGGTTCTCGGGGTGCGGATGCGGCGAAGCCGGTTTCCGGTACCCCGCTCGATCGGTGGACAGGCCAGCCAAGCGTCGAGCGGCCGTCGGAGACGGCCGGGCAGGGCGTCTTTCGTGCCCAGCACCGGATACAGGTCACGGCCATCGGGCACGAGCCCGGGACGCCCTGCTCCTCCTCATTCGTCTCCTCGGGTGGCCAGCCGCCGCGAGGTTGGAGGCGTTGGTGACGTCTGCTCACGCGATCCAGCGGCCCGCCACCCACGCGAGGGCACGGCGCATGTGCGTTCCGGCCGCCACCGCCGAGATCCAGGCGCCGGAGGCCAGCGTGAAGGGCAGCACCAGATGCAGGAACTTGAAGGAGAGCAGGTCCACGGCGATCACCCCGAAGCTGACGACGCGCCAGTCGAGGAAGTCGAACTTGCGCTCGTGGAAGCGCAGGCTCAGTGTGAGGCCCAGGGCCGCCAGCACAAGCAGCAACGCCTTGGTGGCGTATAGGCCGAGCTCGCCGTAGGAGCGGTCGCCGTCGATGAGCTCGGCCGCCATGTGCGCATGCACCTCGATGCCCGGCATCTGCTCGCGGTAGCGTATCGACAAGGGCGTCCAGTGGGTGTCGAGCCCGAACAGGGCACCGCCGATCAGGACGATGCGGTCCTTGAGAAGCCTGGCGTTCTCCTCGGGACTGGCCTTGAGGAGGTCGTGGGCGAGAATGGTGAGGAAGGTTGGCTGCCCGTCGGCCGGCTTGAGGAGCCAGGCGATGCGGTCAGGCGGCTGCTCCTCCTTCCACCCACCCGCCCTGGCCAGCCGGGAGGAGAAACTTTCCTGGAAACGCGCCTCGTCCGGCGGATCGCTGCGGTAGCGGATGACGTGGTCGGACTCGCGGCGGAGATCGATATAGCCCGCCGGCGTGTCGCCGATGAACGCATATTGATACGCGAGCCGCTTCGGTTCCAGCCACTGCGGTTCGTAGGCGCCCATGACGAGTTTGTGCTTCAGCCGTTGCAGCGTCGCCTGCAGCTTCTCGTCGGCATCCTTCTCGGTGCTCTTCGTGAAGTAGAAGTCGAGGCCGATGGCACGCGCGCCGGCCTTGTCGACGGCATCGATGATGTCGGCGAGAAAGCCCCGGTTGAACGGTATGAGGTAGGGGTAGGGCTCGATGCTCTTCTCGGTGATGTTGATGATGGCAACCTTGGAGTGCGACGAGGGCAGGCGCTCGGAGAGCCAGGCGGTGCGCCAGTCCGACGCCCAATAGTCGCCGAGTCCGAGCAGGGCCGGGGGCACGAGGAACAGGGCCACGAGCCCGAGCAGGGCCCCGAGGCAGATCACGGCATTGTACCACGCCCCTGCCTCCCGCCGCTGGGCGCGCGTCTGGGCGCTGGCCGTCATGCGCAAGCCTCACGTGCCCCACGAAGGCCGCGATACGCCATCGCGGCCTCCCGACATCCTGGCGAGAAGCGCCCCTATGGCCTGACGCCGGGCAGGCCGCCCGGTGTGGACTCCGGCCTGGACCCGGAAGACGGCGCGCTGCCGGGCAGGCCGCCGGGCACGCTCTCGTCCTCCCCGCCCTTGATCGAGCGGCTTCTTGCGGCGGGCGCTGCGCTCTCCGGGGCAGGCGGAGCCGAGATGCTCCGGCGCTTGGGTGGCGGCTTCTTCCCGGCCGCACCCGATGGCGCCTCCTCCGCGCCGGCGGCTGCTCCGAGCAGCGCTGTGGCGGCTGTGGCACCCAGGAGGGCGAGCAGCGCGCGCCGACGGGCGAGGACAGGCAGCCTCCCGTCAAAAGGGGTCTTGGCGTCCATGAGTTCCCCCAGAAATTGCGCTTTTCCGACTATCGACCGACTATCGGCCGCTACGTTTGCACCCGAACGGTCGCGAGGGCAAGAGGGCGGCCGTTGCCGCAAACGCGCGCCCGCGCGTCTTCCGTCGCCATGTATCAGCGCATGCGGGTCCCCAGCATGACACCGGGCGGCGCTGGGATCGAGTCCGGCACGAAGAAGTCGGGCGCCAGCTCGGTGCTCCTGTCCACGCGGTACTTCTCAAAATCCGTGATGCCGTGCGCGTGGAGCAGCGTGTCGTCGATGGAGAAGCGCCCGGTGAAGCTCTTCGCGTCCTGCGTCAGGATCAGGTGCGCGGCATCGCCCATGATCTCAGGGGTGCGGCTGCGGCGGATCAGGGCGTCGCCCCCCAGGAGGTTCTGCACCGCCGCGGTGGCGATGGTGGTGCGCGGCCACAGCGCGTTGACGGCGATGCCGTCACCCTTGAGCTCGCCCGACAGGCCCAGCGCGATGATGCTCATGTTGAACTTGGCCATCGAGTAGGCCACGTGCGGCGCGAACCACTTCACGTTCATGTCGAGCGGGGGCGAGATCATCAGGATGTGCGGGTTGGGCGCTTTCTTCAGGTGCGGGATGCAGGTCTTGGAGACCAGGAAGGTGCCGCGCGCGTTGATGCCGTGCATCAGGTCGTAGCGCTTCATGTCGGTGGCCGTGGAGGGCGTGAGCGAGATGGCACTGGCATTGTTGACGCAGATATCGAGGCCGCCGAAGGCCGCCACCGTCTTGACCACGGCCGCCTCGACCTGGTCCTCGAAGCGGATGTCACACGCGATGGGCAGGGCCTTCCCCCCGGCCTTCTCGATCTCCGCGGCCGCCGTGTGGATGGTGCCTTCCAACCTGGGGTGCGGGTCGGAGGTCTTGGCGGCGATGGCGATTTTGGCGCCGTCGCGCGCCGCACGCAGCGCGATGGCCAGGCCGATGCCGCGGCTGGCCCCGGTGATGAACAGGGTCTTGCCCGCAAGCGTGCCCGTGAGCGTGGTCATTTGTTCTTCCTCTCTTCGCAGGCTGTGACGTATTGGCGTCTCTGGTGGGATCTCACGAGGAGCGGTTCACCGGCGCCTCAGGAACCGCGGCCGGTCGCCGCCGAGGTCGGGTGGCACCGCCTCCACGCGCGGGCGGTCGTCGATGGTGGCGCTGTGCGGGGGCACAGTGCGGGCCCTGCCCGGCGCCGGATTGGCAGCGGGGGCCGGCTCGCGCGGGGCAGATGCCGCAGGCTGCGGCTGCGCGGTGCGGCCCCTCGGCCGGCGCCACAGGCGCAGGGGCGCGGTCACCGCCTCGCGCACCTGCCGCCCCAGGCTGCAGGGGGCGCTGACGAGCGCCGTGAGGGGCAGAAACACGAGCGCAAAGGCGGCCCCGCGGGTGGCGCGGGCGGCCCAGTAGCCGGCAGGGCCGGCGTAGTCGCCCGCATCCTCGGGCGGCCACAGCCGCTGCCACCACAGGCGCGATACCGGCACGCCCAGAAGGCCCAGCACCACCAGCACGCCGTAGGCGATCTGCAACGCCGAGGGGATGCCGGGGAGGAGGCGGTGGTCCAGCTCCTCCTGGCGCTCCGCGCTGCGCAGGCTGGCCTGCACCGATGTGACCGCAACCCGGCCGGTCACCTCGGCGACCGCGCCGGCGAAGAATTCGTCCACCGGTCGCTGCGACTGGGCGCCGGACGCATCGCCGGTGGGCACGAGGTCGAGCATGGCGCGCTTGCCAAGCGGCAGGGCCACCACGGAGAGGCGGCGGCCGGGTGCGCCAAGCGCGCTCAGGAAATCCGCCATGCGCGCGTTGCGCAGCGCTTCTTCCAGGCCCTGCACCTCGATCTTCCGCCACAGCCAGTTACGGCCGCCCGGCTGGCGCGGGGTTGCCGCGCCCAGGACCACGATGTTCACATCCGCGCCGGCCGCGGCCTGGAACAGGTCTTTCGCGACGAGGGTGCGCTCCGGCCCGCGGGCGGGCTTCACATGGACGACGTCGCGCTCGATGCGGCCCACGACCACCAGCGTCTGGCCGGCGACGCCGCCCATGGCGGGGGCGAGGCTCGCCGGGTCGACGATGTCGACCAGCGCGCGCTTGCTCGCGGGGTCGATGCGCGGCGAAGCCGGCAGCCTGGACGGCCCACCCGGCTCCAGCGCCAGCACCCGCACGCGCGCCGCATCGAGGCGGCGGCCCAGCTGCCACACGGCCTCCTCGAACAGGCGCCGGTCGCCCACCTCCACCACCAGGTTGGGGCGGACCTCGGCATACCAGCGCTCGCCCGCAGCATCGCCCCGGCGCAGGAGGCGGTAGCTTTCCTCGCCCACCACGACGCTGAGGTCCACGCCTGCGGGCAGCGCCTTCAGCGCCGCGCGGTCGCGCAGGATGGTGTCCTGGGTCAGGTAGAGCGCGAGCCGCGCGCCGGCATTGGCGTCGGGGTAAAGCACCGGCACGACCCGCTTCATCTCGTCGGGCGTGCCGGCCGTGAGCATCTCGCCGGACCGGCTAACGAAGCGCCAGTGGCCTTCCTGGGTGCCCTGCGCGGCCAGCGCCACGACGTCGGCCTTGACGGGCAGGGCGCGCACGTAGCGGACGGCGTTCGCCAGCGCCGGCGAGACGCCGGGGGTGGTACGGACCACCGTCCCGACCCGCCGCTCCAGCGAGCCCGCGACGATGGCCACCGGCACCAGCAGCACGGCGGCCAGCGCCACCGTGCGCAGGAGCGAGCCGAGGCGCGCGAGCGCCGAGCCCTGGCGTGGCAGGTCGAATTCTGGCATGGCCGGAAGCTAGCGCCCATTGATGGCGAAGTTCAGCCGCTCATCGGCGGCGCCTCGGCGGACTCCTCAGCCCTTCTGTCGCGCCCTGGCGAAGTCGGGCGGGCGCTTCTCCAGGAACGCGGTGAAGGCCTCGCGTGCCTCGGGCGAGCGCATGAGCACGGCATAGGCCTCGGCCTCCTTGTCGATCATGGCGCCGATGTCGGGGAAGCCCTGGCGCAGCAAGCGACGCGCGGTCATGAGCGCCTGGCGCGGCTTGGCGGCGAGCCGGCGCGCCGCCTTGAGTGCCGTCGCCTCCAGCCGGTCGGCCGGCACCACGGCGTTGACGAGGCCGGCCTGCATCGCGCGCTCGGCGCTGAACGGCTCGCCGAGGCAGATCAGCTCGAAGGCGCGCGGATAGCCGAGGCGCGCCGGCGCGAGCAGGCTGGAGCCCGCCTCCTGCACCAGTCCGAGGTCCAGGAACGGCGTGCGCAGGCTGGCGGCGGGCGTGGCGAAGATGAGATCGCAGTGGAGCAGCAGCGTGGTGCCGACGCCGATGGCCAGCCCGTCCACCGCGGCGATCATCGGCTTCGTCACCCTGGGCAGGCGGCGGATGAAGTCGAGCGAGGGCGTCGGGATGCCGCCGCCGTCGTCCTCAGAGGCACTTGTGGCCGAGGCCTCGGCGCGGCGCAGGAAGTCGTTGATGTCGTTGCCGGCGGAAAACACGCCACCCGAGCCGATGAACACATGCGCCGCAATGGTATCGTTCGTTTCGGCCGCGTCGAGGGCCTTCGACATGGCCGTGTACATGGGGCCGGTGAAGGCGTTCTTCTTCTCCGCGCGCAGGAAGCGGATCGCCTGCACGCCGTCCTCGACCTCGATCTCGATGTCCCGGGCCATCCGCGACTCCTGTTTTTCAAGCGGAAACGTAGGGTGCTATAAGCGAAGCGCATTGCACCGATGGCAGGCACCCCGCAGGAGCGTTCACGCCGACAGCGCCTCCGGCGCCAGCATCAAGGTGGAGTCGGCGCCGCCGACCACGGCCTCTTTGAGGCCGCCAGCGGTGATGGCGAGGTTCTCGGCGAAGAAGCGGGCGAGGACAATCGACCGCGTGGGCCCCCCGTCGCGCGCTGCGGCAAGCGCGCCGCGCGCCAGGTACACGCCGCCGGCGGCGAGGCCGAACAGCCTCAGGTACGGCGTCGCGCCGGCCATGGCCGCCTCGGGGTCGCTCTGGAGCGCGGAGCTCATCCAGCGCGAGGCCTCGGCCAGCGCCGCCACCGCCTCGCCGAGGCGCTCGCCCATGCGGCCGAACTCGGGGCGGTTGGAGGCACGCACCTCCTCCAGGGTCTTCTGCAGGTCACCGATGTGGGCGGCGGCCACCTTGCCGCCTTCCAGGGGCAGCTTGCGGGTGACGAGGTCGAGGGCCTGGATGCCGTTGGTGCCCTCGTAGATCGGCAGGATGCGGGCGTCGCGGTAGATCTGGGCGGCTCCGGTCTCCTCGATGAAGCCCATGCCGCCGTGCACCTGCACGCCGATCGACGCCACCTCGCAGCCGATGTCGGTGGAGAACGCCTTGGCGACGGGGGTGAGCAGCGCCACGCGGCCGGCCGCGGCCGCGCGCGCGGCTGGGTCCCTGGCGCGACGGGCGATGTCGGTCTCGCGCGCGGTGACAAGGCAGATGGCGCGCGCGGCCTGGGTGAGCGCCATCATGGTGAGCAGGCTGCGGCGGATGTCGGGGTGCTCGACGATGGGCGCCATGTCGGTGCCCCTGGTGGCGGCGCTGCGGCCCTGCTTGCGCTCGCGCGCGTAGCCGACCGCGCGCTGGGTGGCGCGCTCGGCCAGGGCCACGCCCTGCACGCCCACGGCCAGGCGCGCCGCGTTCATCATGATGAACATGACGTTGAGGCCGCGGTTCTCCTCGCCGACCAGATAACCGACGGCGCCGTCCTTCTCGCCGTACTTCATCACGCAGGTGGGGCTGGCGTGGATGCCGAGCTTGTGCTCGACGCCCGCGCAGACCACGTCGTTGCGGGCGCCAAGCGAGCCGTCCGGGTCGACGAGGTACTTCGGCACCAGGAACAGCGAGATGCCGCGCGTACCGGGCGGGGCATCGGTCAGGCGGGCCAGCACGAGATGGACGATGTTGTCGGTCATCTCGTGGTCGCCGTAGGTGATGAAGATCTTGGTGCCGAAGATGCGATAGCTGCCGTCGGGCCGGCGCTCGGCGCGGGTCTTGAGCTGGCCCAGGTCGGAGCCCGCATGCGGCTCGGTGAGGTTCATGGTGCCGGTCCACTCGCCCGTCACCATCCTCGGCAGGTACGTGCGTTTCAGCTCCTCGCTGCCCTGCGCCTCCAGAGCGTCGATGGCGCCGTGGGTCAAGAGGGGGCACAGGCCGAAGGAGAGGTTGGCCGAATCCCAGATCTCGGCCGCGGCGGTGGCCACCACCTGCGGCAGCTCCTGCCCGCCCCATTTCTGCGGCGCGCCGAGCCCGTTCCAGCCACCCGCCACATACTGGGCATACGCCTCCTTCCAGCCCGGCGGCGTGACGACCTTGCCGTCCACCAGCTTCGAGCCGGCGCGGTCGCCGGGTGTGTTGAGCGGCTCCAGCACTTCGGCACCGAACTTGCCGGCCTCGGCGATGACAGCGCGGATGGTGTCCTCGTCCAACCCCTCCAGCACACCGCTCTCGATCAGCCCGTCCAGCCCCGCCGCGGTCTTGAGCGCGCGCATGATGTCGTCCACTGGCGCCTGGTAGGTCATGTCAATCTCGCTCGTCCTGGCGCTGCCATCCTTGACGTTTAGGGCAACATAGGCCGAAGCCGGCGCCTCGGGAAGGGGAGCGGGGGAAGGGTCACGGAAGGATATATCTGCCCAAGAAATGGGTGCACGCGTCTCTCACCTGCATTATGGTACAAAACATGAACATTTGATCATTACGGGAAACCCGTATAGTGTCGTTCATTCGGCGCGACTTCGAATGGGACCACGTGAAGGCGGCGGCGAACGTGCGCAAGCATGGCGTGTCGTTCGACGACGCTGTCGCTGTTTTCAATGATGAGCGTGCGATCGACGAGCGAGATGTCGATCCGGACGAGCAGCGGTTCAAGATTACTGGGATATCGCCCGCCGTCGGTGTACTGGTTGTCATCTACGCGGAACGTGGACGTGACAGGATCAGGATTATCTCGGCCAGGAAGGCCTCGAAGCATGAGATCGAGAGGTATCGTCAGGGTTGAATGGCGAGACGGCAAATACGTCAAGGTTCTGCCGGACGGCACGATCCACCCTCTCGAGGCTGGGACGAGCGATTTGGCCCGCCTCGCGGCGATGACGGATGCGGATATCCTGGCAGCGGCCAAGTCCGACCCCGACAACCCACCCTCAACACCCGCCCAGCTCAAGCGCATGCGGCGCATATCGCCGGCCAAGCATCTGCGGTGGAAGCTCGGCCTTTCCCAGTCGGAGTTCGCCAAGCGGTTCCGCATTCCTTTGGGCACCCTGCGCGACTGGGAGCAGCACCGCTCGGAGCCCGATCAGGCGGCACAGGCCTACCTCAAGGTGATCGCCGCCGACGCGGGATTTGTCGAGCGCGCCCTCGCCTCGTGAAACAGCCATGGGGTGCAATAGGGCGTTCAGCCCATATTGCACCGGCCGACCTCGCCACAGTCGGCATCGGCCGAGTAGAGCGAGTATCGGTGCAATGCGCTTCGCTTATTGCACCCTACGTTTCTTTGACTCCAGAGGTTGTCATGATCACCGGCAAAACCCTGACGCGCCGCGGCGGAAGAAGGCTGCGAGAAAGGTGCAACAAGAGAGGACGATCGTCACGACCTTGCGTCATTCAATTGCGGCGTTGCCTCTCTCGACGACTGGCTGAGGCGTCGCGCGCTCGGCAATCGGGCCAGCGGTGCGTCTCGCACTTTCGTAGCGTGCGAAAGCCGCCGGGTGGCCGGCTACTATGCGCTAGCAGCAAGCGGCGTTGCCGTTGCGATCGCCCCGGGCCGCTTTCGACGCAATATACCCGACCCGATCCCCGTGGTCGTTCTCGGCCGCTTGGCAATTGATGTCTTGCAGCAGGGATAGGGCCTGGGACGCGAGCTCTTTCGCGATGCCGGGCTGCGGGTCGTGAGCGCTGCCGAAACGATCGGGATACGCGGTGTTCTGGTGCATGCCATTTCTGAACAGGCGAGGTCGTTCTATTTGGCGCTCGGCTTCGAGCCCTCGCCGTTGGAGCCGATGACGCTGATGGTGACCCTGGGCGACCTGAGGGCTACGCTGGCGTGAAGCTCCCGAGCCGCAGGAGGACGCCGGAGCGCCTCTTTGGTATGCTGGCCGCGAGACGGCGATGCGGAGGCCACCCCGTGCCAGACCTGAAGAGCCTGATCAGGACCATTCCGGACTACCCGAAGAAGGGCATCATGTTCCGGGACGTCACCACGCTGGTGGGCGATGCCGCGGGGTTCAGGGCGGCGGTCCAGGACATGGCGGCTCCGTATGCGGGCTCAGGCGTGCAGGCGGTGGCGGGCATCGAGGCGCGCGGGTTCATCCTGGGCGGCGCCATTGCCGACAGGCTCGGCTGCGGCTTCGTGCCATTGCGCAAGAAGGGCAGGCTGCCGTGGAAGACCATCGGCCAGGAGTACACGCTGGAGTACGGCGTGGACATCATCGAGATGCACGAGGACGCCATCCGCCCCGGCGAGCGCATCCTGATCGCCGACGACCTGATCGCCACCGGCGGCACTGCGGAAGCCGCGGTGAAGCTTGTGCGACGCTCGGGCGGCGAGGTGGCAGGCGCCACGTTCATCATCGACCTGCCTGAGCTCGGCGGCATGAAGAAGCTCGCGGCTCTGGGCGTCGCCTGCCACGCCCTGATGGCCTTCGAGGGGCATTGACGTGCGGGCCGCCTGGGTGGAGACCAGATGATATTTCGCAAGGCGTTGGCGATGGCATTGACGGCGGAGCAGCAACGCGAGGCGACGCGCCGGGTGGCCGTATGGCGGGCCGATCCGCGGCAGCCGGTTGCCTGTCCCGTCTGCGAGACGACGGGGCTTGAGGTCATCGACCGCTCCGCACGGCCCCATGCGGAGTGGTACGCGCTCACCTGCCGAACTTGCGGGCTCGCGGAGACGCTCCATATCCCAATGGGTGCCCGAGTTCACACGCTGGACTGACGCCATGAACATCGGCGGCAAGCCTTACCGCGCGATCTGGCTCGCGGCCGACGGGCGGTCGGTGGAGATCATCGACCAGACCCGGCTGCCGCATGAACTGGCGATCGTGGCGCTGCGGACGGTGGAGGACGCGGGCCGCGCGATCAAGACCATGCAGGTGCGGGGCGCGCCGCTGATCGGCGCCACCGCAGCTTACGGAGTATGCCTGGCGCTGCGGTCGGATGCCTCGGACGAAGCGCTGGACCGCGCCATCGTCTTCCTCGCCGCGCAGCGGCCCACGGCGGTCAACCTGCGCTGGGCGCTCGATGAGATGCGCAATGCCGTGCGCAACCTGCCGCGCGAGCGGCGGGTCGCGGCGGCCTACGCGCGGGCGGCGGAGACCTGCGAGGAGGATGTGGTCGCCAACCGGCGCATCGGCGAGCACGGGCTCAAGGCAATCCTCGCGGCGGCGGAGCGCAAGGCGGCGGGAGAGCGTGTCAACGTGCTCACCCATTGCAACGCCGGCTGGCTCGCCTGCGTGGATATCGGCACGGCGACGGCGCCGATCTATGCCGCGCACGGCCGCGGCATTCCCGTGCATGTGTGGGTGGACGAGACGCGCCCGCGCAACCAGGGGGCGGCGCTCACGGCCTTCGAGTTGGGCGCGCACGGCGTGCCGCACACCATCGTGGTGGACAACGCCGGCGGACACCTGATGCAGCGCGGGCTGGTTGATTTGTGCATCGTCGGTGCCGACCGCGTGACGGCCGACGGCGACGCCGCCAACAAGATCGGCACCTACCTCAAGGCGCTGGCGGCCAAGGACAACGGCGTGCCGTTCTACGTGGCGATGCCGCACTCCACCATCGACTGGAGCCTGGTTTCGGGCGCCGACATCCCCATCGAGGAGCGCGGGGCCGACGAGGTGCTGGCCATGAACGGCCGCACCGACGACGGCCGCATCGTGCGCGTCGCCATCGCCGCGCCCGGCAGCCCGGCGCGCAACGACGCCTTCGACGTAACGCCCGCGCGACTGATCACGGGGTTCATCACCGAGCGCGGCATCTGCGCCGCCTCGCGCGAGGGGCTCCGGTCGCTCTACGATGGACTGTAGGTTGGATCGAACGCCGGCAAAGCCGGCGGAGACCCAACAAGCGTTGTTGGGTCTCGCTGCGCTCGACCCAACCTACATGAGCCTCACACCCCCTCGGCCATGGGGTTGCCCTGGGCGTCGAGGTAGGAGATGCGCACCATGTTGGTGGTGCCGGGCGAACCGAGCGGCACGCCGGCCACGATGATGACGCCCTCGCCGGGCTTGGCGAAGCCCTCGTCGAAGGCGATGCGACAGGCCTTGCGCACCATGGCGGCCTGGTTCTCGGGGTCGGACGTAAGCACGCAATGCACGCCCCACGCCAGCGCCAGCTTGCGCCCCGTCCCCACCACCGGCGACAGCCCGATCACCGGCAGACCGGGGCGCTCGCGCGCCACGCGCAGCGCGGTGGAGCCGGTGGCGGTGTAGCAGATGATGCCGGCCAGCCGCAGCGTGTCGGCCACGGTGTGCGCGGCGGCGGCGATGGCATCGGCCGCGGTCTCCTGCGGCGGGGTGCGCGTGGCGTGGACGATGGCCTCGTAGCTCGGGTCGTTCTCCGCCTGCACGGCGATGCGGTCCATCATGCGGATCGCCTCGATCGGATATTTGCCGATGGCGGACTCCGCCGACAGCATCACCGCATCGGCGCCGTCGAACACGGCGGTGGCCACGTCGGACACCTCCGCCCGCGTCGGCACCGGGGAATGGATCATGCTCTCTAGCATCTGGGTGGCGACCACCACCGGCTTGCCGGCGGCGCGCGACTTGCCGACGATCTGCTTCTGCAGGCCGGGTACGCGCTCCACCGGCATCTCCACGCCGAGATCGCCGCGCGCCACCATCAGGCCGTCGGAGTGGGCAACGATGGCGTCGAGGTCGGCAATGGCCGCCGGCTTCTCGATCTTGGACATGAGCGCGGCGGCCTGGCCGACCAGCTGGCGCGCCAGCTTCACGTCGTCGCCGCGCTGGACAAAGGAGAGCGCCACCCAGTCGACCCCCAGGCGCAGCGCGAAATCGAGGTCGGCCTTGTCTTTCTCGGTGAGGGGCCCGATGGGCAGCACGGTGTCGGGCAGGCTGATGCCCTTGCGGCTCGCCAGGGTGCCGCCCACCACTACGGTGGCATCGACGCTGAGCGGCCGCTTGTCCGTGACCGTCATACGGATCTTGCCGTCGTCGAGCAGCAGCGTCTGCCCCACCTCCACGGCGTCGAAGATCTGCGGATGCGGCAGGAACACGCGCTCAGGCCCGCCCTCGCTCTCGCTGGTGTCGAAACGGAAGCTCGTGCCTTCGGGTAGCTCCACCCGCTCGCCCTCGAACGCACCGATGCGGAATTTGGGCCCCTGCAGGTCGGCGAGGATGCCGATCGGGCGACCGAACTGGGCCTCGGCCGAGCGCACGGCGGCATGCAGCTTCTTCACCACGTCGAACGACGTGTGGCTCATGTTGATGCGGAATACGTCGACACCGGCCGCGAAGAGGCGCTCGATCATCTCCGGGGTGTTCGACGCAGGACCTAAGGTGGCGACGATCTTGACGCGCCGGCTGCGTCTCATTTGGCTCTAGCGCCCCCTTCGCCCGGATCGGTCAGGCGGATGGTCCAGTCGGTTGCCTGCTGGACGTCCACCTCGAAGAAACCGGTGCGGTTATAGCCCTGCTTGGCGCAATCGCCAGAGGTTTTGATGGTGAACGCCTTGTCAATCGTGCACATGTAGGCCTGTCCGGCCCACTCGCCGCCGCCGTCGTAATCGATGGCATGCACGTACCAGTAGCGGCTGGGCAGCGGGCCCTTGTAGAGCGTCTCGCAGGTCTGCCCAGGCAGCGTCCACCAGCCCTCGGTGGTCAGCGCGCCCCCCGTGTCGCGGTAGCCGATGGCCACGCCGACGCGGCTCGCCGTGGTATTGCACAGCTTGAGGTCGGCCTGCGCCGGCGTGGACAGCGCCGCCGATGCGGCCAGCGCGCCGCACCCCAGCGCCACGCCCGGCCGGGCCAGCAAGGATCGAGTCGGTGAAACGGGTGCTGACTTCACGGGTCGATCAGAATCGCACGGAAATCGTTGACGTTGGTGTGGGTCGGGCCACGCACGATCAGCCCCCCTGCGGCCTCAAAAAACGCCGTAGCGTCGTTGTTGTCGAGCATTTTTTTGGCGTCGGCATGACACGCCCGCGCGAGCGTGCCGGGATCGATCACGACGCCCGCCGGGTCCGTAACGAGGCCTTCGCCGCCGTCGATGCCGTCCGTGTCGGCGGCGAGGGCGGCAATCCTCGGTTGGCCGGCCAAGGCAATTGCGAGCGCCAGCGCGTATTCCTGGCAGCGCCCGCCGCGCCCCTTGGCGTTGCGCACCGTGACCGACAGCTCGCCCCCGCTCAAGATGGCGGTGCGGCGGCGCGCGGCTTTCGCCTCCAGCGCGAGCTTGGCGTGGGCCTGTGCGACCTCGCGCGCCTCGCCGGTCACGCCGTCGCCCAGGTTGACTGGAGCGTAGCCTGCGCGCGCTGCCGCCGCGGCTGCAGCGCTCAGCGCGCGGGCCGGCGTGGCGATGATGCGGTACTCGGCGCTGGCGAAGGCCGGGTCGTCGGGCTTGGGGGTCTCGTTGGCGGGGTCGGACAGTATCGCCGCCACCGCCGGCGGCACCTCGATGCCGAGCGCCTGCATGCGCGGCAGGTGGCGCGCGAGCACGGCGCGCGCCTCGCCGAGGGTGGTGGGATCGGCAACCGTGGGACCCGAGCCGATGGTGGCGGGGTCGTCGCCCGGCACGTCGGAGATGGCGAGCGTGAGCATGGGCGCCGGCGTCGCCTTCCGGAGCCGTCCGCCCTTGATGCGGGAGACGTGGCGCCGCACCAGGTTCATCTCGTAAATGTCGGCGCCCGACTTCAGCAGGCCGCGCGTCAGGGCCGTCTTGCCGGCAAGGTCCAGGCCGGCGGCCGGGACCGCCCACAAAGCCGAGGCGCCGCCGGAGAGCAGCACCACGACGAGGTCGTCCGTCGTCGCAGAGCGCACCAGCGCCAATGTCTCCTCCGCGGCCCTCACGCTGGCGTGGTCCGGGGTCGGGTGCCGGGCTGAGAGGATGCGGATCACGCTGGGGCGTGTGCCGGGCAGCGCCTCCGCGGTGCCGTGCGGTGCGGTCGTGAAGCCGGCGACGCGGTCGAGCGCCCCTTGCGCGCGGTAGTGCCGCTCGGCAGCCACCGCCATGGCGGCCGCGGCCTTGCCGGCGCCGGCAACGACGAGACGGCCGCGCGTGGGCACGGACGGCAGATGCGCGGGCAGGCACACATCGGGGTGCGCCGCCGCCACCGCGGCGTCGTAGAGCGCCATCAGCAGCGTGCGCGCGTCGGCCGGTCCCTCGGGTGTCGTCATGTGCTTGGCGTGGCCCCATCGCAGTACGCTGGGCGGCGCGCCGGGGCGCCACTTTTCGTGAAGAGGGCGCGGGCCGGTCAAGGGTGACAAACTCCCGCCGCGCCCCCTAGTATAGGCGCATCATGGCAGATCGTGGAACGCGGAGCTCCGGCATTGCCGGACAGGAGGAGGCGAGCTATTGCGTCCTGCCGGGGCGCACGGATCGCGGGCTCATCCTTCTGTGCGATCACGCCGGCAATGCCCTGCCGTCGGGCTACGGCACCCTGGGGCTGCCGCCCGAGCAACTCAGGCGGCACATCGCCTACGATATCGGCGCCGCGGCTGTGACGCGCGCTCTGGCCGCCGCCCTCGAGGTGCCGGCGGTGCTGACCCGCTACTCCCGGTTGCTGATCGACGCCAACCGCGGGCGCGACGACCCCACCCTCATCATGCGCCTGTCGGACGGAGCCGTGATCCCCGGCAACCGTGGGGTCGATGTCGCCGAGCGCGGCAGGCGTCTGTGTTTGTACTACGAGCCCTATCATCGGGCAGTGGATGCCGCGATCGACCGGTTCCTGTCGGCAGGTGTGGCGCCGGTTCTCCTGTCGATCCACTCGTTCACCGAGAGCTGGAAGGAGTTCGCCCGGCCCTGGCACGTGGGCGTGCTGTGGGGCGACGACGCGCGCCTAGCCAGGCCCCTCCTGGAGGCGCTCTACGCCGAGGGCGATCTCATCGTTGGCGCGAATGAGCCCTATGCCGGGCAGCTCGAAGGCGACTGCCTGTGGCAGCACGGCGCCCGGCGCGGGCTCGCCAGCGCCATCGTCGAGATCCGGCAGGACCTGATCCGCGACGCGGCCGGGCAGGAGGATTGGAGCGGGCGGATGCGCCGCATCGTGGAACGCGTGCTTGGCGATCCAGCGCTTGCGGTGGCGGCCGAGAGGGTGGAACCATGCCACGCCGGGGAGGCCGCGCCTGCGCTCCCCGCGCACTGCAAGGACGGAGATGGAGAGATGACTAAGCTCGACAAGACTCTGACGACGGAACTGGAAGCTGCCGCCTTCCGGCGGCTGGTGGAGCACTTGCAAAAACGTACCGACGTGCAGAACATCGACCTCATGAACCTCGCCGGCTTCTGCCGCAACTGCCTGTCCAACTGGTACCAGGAGGCAGCGGCCGAGCGGGGCGTCGAGCTGACAAAGGATGCCGCACGCGAGATCGTCTACGGCATGCCCTACAAGGAGTGGCAGGCCAGGCATCAGAAGCAGGCGAGCACGGAGGCCGTCGCGGCATTCGAGAAGTCCAAGCACTGAGAGGCGACGCTGCGTCCGGATGGGCGAGCCGAAAGTCGCATTTCGGCGAGAGCGCCCTATATGTGGATCGATAGGGCGGCCGTTGCCACGGGATCTGTTGGCCTGCCGCTCCGATTGCAGCATTCGGGGTATGCCGCCCAACCGCGGCACGAAGCACGCCTAGGCCGACATCTTGGGCGGCGCATTGATCGTGACCGCGTCGGCGGCTCGTGGAGCGTCGCCTTCAGCGCGTCGTCTGCCCGATCCATTTGCGCTCGCTGAGCGAGAAGCTTTGAGCCGCTTTCACCGATTGGAACTGAGGCGTTTCATCCCTGAAAAACGCCAGTTGAGCTGTGCGGGAACGCGTCTCGAACAGCGCCGTTCCACCTCCGTGGGAGCATTGGCCCTGACAAATATTCAATACCGGCGGAAGGAAGCTGGAGAAAGAAGACCAGGCGGGATGACGAGACAATCTTCGCAACCGAAGCCGGGAGCCGCTGCCGGCAGCGTCGCCCGACTCGAGCCCCATCTCGAATGCATCGCTGGGCAATTTCCGGATTGGCGGCATGCGTCCGGATGGCGCCCTGTGGGCTGCGCGCCCGTTATCGGTCGGGTCGAGTCAACGGCGAGCAGGCGCGGACTGGGTCTCCGAATGTGTGATCGGCCGGAGGCTTGTCGCTGAGCGTGGTTGAGTCTGCGAAGCATTCGGTCCCCGCGCCGGCGCCCCCGCCGCGACAGCAGCCCCAGGGCGAACGCCGTAGCCTGGATCTGGCGCCGGATCGTGAAGACCAGACTCGCGAGCGGGATCGGGCGCCCAAGGATAAGCAGCGCAAGGGCCTCCTCCGGCGGCACCCGTTCGCGTCGATCCTCGGTCTGCTCCTGTTCGTCGCGGCAGCGGCCGTCGGCTGGCTCTACTGGGACTATGCCGGGCATTTCGAGTGGACCGATGACGCCTTCATCGCCGCGCGCCAGTTTCCGGTCGCACCCAAAGTGTCGGGTTATGTCACCGCCGTGCCCGTGACCGACAACCAGCACGTTGCCGCCGGCGACGTGATTGCGCGGATCGACGATCGCGACTACCGGATCGCGCTCGCACAGGCGGAGTCGCAAGTGGCCGCCGCACAAGCGAGCATCCACAACGCTGACGCGCAGATCAACGTGCAGCAGGCCCAGATCAAAGCGAACGAGGCACAGGTCGATCAGGCCCGGGCGGCGCTGCAGTTCGCGCAGGAGGAGGCCGCGCGCTACCAGGACTTGGCGAAAAAGGGCGCCGGAACCGTGCAGAACGAGGAGCGAGCCACCTCACAGCTCGGTCAACAACAGTCCATTCTGGCGAGTGCCGAGGCCAGCCTCAACCTTGCCCGGCGGCAGGTCGAAACCCTGAAGGCGCAGCGCGAGAGCGCGGTGGCCAGCCTTGCGCAGGCCAAGGCCCAGCGCGACCAGGCCCAGCTCAACCTCTCCTATACGACGGTGACGGCAGCTCAGGCGGGGCGCATCGCCAACCTGAGCGCCGCCGTCGGTCAATTCGCGCAGGCAGGCACGAACCTGACGATGTTCGTCCCGGACGAAATCTGGGTCACGGCAAACTTCAAGGAGACGCAGCTCGATGCCATGCGGCCGGGACAGCGGGTGACCCTTACGATCGACGCCTATCCGGAGCGCACTTTCCACGGCCACGTCGGCAGCGTCCAGCCGGGATCAGGCACTGCATTCTCGCTGCTGCCGGCCCAGAACGCCACCGGCAACTTCGTCAAGATCGTCCAGCGCGTGCCGGTCAAGATCGTCATCGACAATCCGCCGGACGACGTGGTCCTCGGCCCGGGCATGTCGGTGGTCCCCACCGTGCATGTTGACCCGGCACCCTCGCTGTACGAGCGGTTGAGGAGGTGGCTGTGAACACGGGCGGGGGCAGCGCCAGCGCTCCCGCCGGCCCGTCTGTAGCGGGGGCGAACTCCTGGCTCATCGCCGTCGTTGTCGCGTTTGCCACATTCATGGAGGTGCTCGACACCACCATCGTCAACGTGGCGCTGCCTTATGTTGCCGGCGGCCTCGGAGTGAGCGAGGACGAAGCCTCCTGGGTCGTCACCACCTACCTCGTCGCCAACGCCGCCATCCTGACGGTGAGCAGCTTCTTCGCCCGGTTGCTCGGTCGCAAGAGCTTCTTCCTGATCAGCCTCGTGCTGTTCACTGCGAGCTCGGTCCTGTGCGGCTTCGCCTGGAACCTGCAGGCTTTGCTCTTGTTCCGCATCCTGCAGGGCCTCGGCGGCGGCGGCATGGTGCCGGTCTCCCAGTCGATCCTGGCCGAAGCTTTCCCGCCGGAAAAGCGCGGGCAGGGCTTCGCGCTGTTCGGCGTGGCGGTGGTGGTGGCACCGGTGGTTGGGCCGACGCTCGGCGGCTGGCTGGCCGACAATGTCTCCTGGCACTGGTGCTTCCTGATCAACGGTCCGATCGGCTTGCTCGCGTTCGTCCTGACTACCCTGATCCTGCCGAGGTCCGAAGCCAGAGCCGCCGAGCGCCGGCGGCTGCGTCGGCAAACGGGCGCCTTCGATCTCGTGGGCTTCCTCCTGATCGCAACCTTTCTCGGCGCGCTCGAGATCGTGCTCGATCGGGGGCTCGTGGACGACTGGTTCGACTCATCCTTCATCGTCGCTTGCACATCTGTCTGTGTTGTCGCGTTCGTGCTCATGATCCCCTGGGAGCTGCGCCACCGCAATCCCATCATCGACATCCGAATGGTGGCGACGCGCCAGTTCGGCTCCTGTTTCGTCGTCATGCTGGCGACGGGCGTCATCCTGCTGGCAACCACGCAGTTCCTGCCGCTGCTGGTTCAGCAGGACTTCGGGTACACGGCCACTTGGGCCGGCCTCGTGCTGTCGCCGGGCGGCCTCGTCACCATGGCGATGATGTTCGTGACCGGACGCCTGACGGCGAAGGTTCAGCCCAAGTACCTGATCATCGCCGGCGCCGCGGTCATCGCGCTCTCCATGTACGACCTGACCAACGTATACGGCGATCTGGGCTTCTGGTTCTTCGCGCGCTCTCGCATGCTGATGGGGGTCGGACTGCCGCTGGTGTTCCTGTCGATCACCACGGCCTCCTACGCCGGCGTGCCACCCGACAAGACCGACCAAGCCTCGGCGCTGATCAACGCTGCGCGCAACACCGGCGGCTCGATCGGGGTCTCGCTCATCTCCAACGTGCTCGCCCACCGCGAGCAGTTCCACCAGAGCCGCCTGGTCGAGAACGTGATCCCGTCGAGCCTGCCGTACCAGGAAACGCTGAAGCACGTGACGAGCTATTTCATCGCGCAGGGCAGCCCGCCCGCCCAGGCGCAGCACCAAGCCTTCGCCTGGATTGGGCAGCAAGTGCAGACCCAGGCTTCATTCCTGGCCTATATGGACGCGTTCTGGGTTCTGATGCTCGTCGCGCTTGCGACCGTGCCTCTCGCCCTGATCTTGCGCAACGTCAAACTGGGCGCCGCGGCCGCGGCCCATTGAGAGCCGGCACTAC
>DATBKR010000738.1:0-15864 GCA_036555805.1 Hyphomicrobiaceae bacterium
TCGAGGTTCATCACCATCGCGATCTGAGCACGGATTTTCATGGGTGGGCCTCTTGACGGCTGGAATGGTCGCTGATTTCTGGAGGCGGAAAATTGGTGAGCCCAAGGAGCAAGGAGGCAGTACGATGGCCAAAGAGACCACCCTGGTTCTGGAAAACTACTTTGTGGTCTTCATCGAGGACATGATCGCCTCGGGCCGCTACTCCTCTCCCAAGAGGGTCGTCGAGGCCGGCTTGCGCCTGCTCGAAGAGAGCGAGTCTCGCGAGGCCGCGTTGACGGCCGCTATTCAGGAGGGTGAAGACAGCGGATGGGTCAAGGATTTCGACTTCGACGAGTTCCTGGCGCGCAGGCATGCCCAGGCGCGTAAGGGCAAACGGAAGCGCTCCAGAAAGGTATGATCGATCATTGTCTTTGGGATCGCCCGCCGACAGAACCGACCCGCAGCGAATGAAATCGCCGCCCTCGCCGCAGACGCGACCGGATTCCCCTCCCCCTTGTGGGGAAGGGTCAGGGGTGGGGGGAACCCCAAACGTCGATGTTCTGCGATCCCCCCCACCCTGTCCCTCCCCCACAAGGGGGGAGGGGACGCTGCGGCGCGCGCATTGCCCCATTCGGACTTTAGATTCTTGACAGGTGAAGCCCATGTTTACCCCCCCGCCTCGGCTGCGGCGGCGAGGGGCCGGTCGAGCCAGTCCACCTTCGCCATCTTGCGGACGATGACGAACTCGTCGCGGTTGGTGCCGATGGTGCCGTAGTAGTTGAAGCCGTAGGACTGCTGGGCGTAGCCGCCGATCATGTGCGTGGGCTTGAGCACGGCGCGCGTCACCGAGTTGTGGATGCCGCCGCGCTGTCCGGTGATCTCCGAGCCCGGCACGTTCACGATCTTCTCCTGCGCGTGATACATGAGGCACATACCCTCCTTCACGCGCTGGGAGACGACGGCACGCGCCACCAGCGCGCCGTTGGAGTTGTAGGCCTCGATCCAGTCGTTATCGACGATGCCGGCATGGTGAGCGTCCTTCTCGCTGATCCACACGATCGGGCCGCCGCGGGAGAGCGTCAGCATCAGCAGGTTGTCGGTGTAGGTGGAGTGGATGCCCCACTTCTGGTGCGGGGTGATGAAGTTGAGGACGATCTGGCGCTCGCCGTTAGGCCTGGCGTCGATCACCGGCTTCACCGAGCGCGTGTCGATGGGCGGCCGGTAAACAGCAAGCGCCTCGCCGAAGGCGCGCATCCACAGGTGGTCCTGGTACAGCTGCTGGCGGCCGGTGAGGGTACGCCAGGGGATCAGCTCGTGCACATTGGTGTAGCCGGCGTTGTAGCAGACCTTCTCGGATTCGAGCCCCGACCAGATCGGCGAGGAGATGATCTTGCGCGGCTGGGCCACCACGTCGCGGAAGCGGATCTTCTCGTCCTCCTTCGGGATGGCGAGATGGGCATGCTCGCGCCCCGTGGTCTTGCCGAGGGCTTCCCACGCCTTCACAGCGACCTCGCCGTTGGTCTCCGGCGCCAGCGTCAGGATCACCTCGGCGGCGTCGATATCGCTGTCGATCTTCGGCAGGCCCTTGGTCGGGCCTTCCTCGGTGACGATGCCGTTGAGGCGCTTCAGGAGGTCCACCTCGGCTTCAGTGTTCCACGCCATGCCCTTGCCACCATTGCCGAGTTTCGACATCAGCGGCCCGAGCGAGGTGAAGCGCTTGTAGAGGCTGGGATAGTCGCGCTCGACCACGGTCACGGTCGGCATGGTTTTGCCGGGGATCGGCTCGCATTCTCCGCGCTTCCAATCCTTGACGTCGAGCGCCTGGGCGGTCTCGGCCGGGGTATCGTGCAGGATGGGAGTGAGGACCACATCCTGCTCGACGCCCAGCACTTCGGGCGCGACCTCGGAGAACTTCCTGGCGATCGCCTTGTAGATCTCCCAGTCGCTGCGCGCTTCCCACACCGGGTCCACCGCGCCGGTGAGCGGGTGGATGAAGGGGTGCATGTCGGAGGTGTTGAGGTCGTTCTTCTCGTACCAGGTCGCGGTGGGGAGCACGATGTCGGAGCAGACGCACGTGGTCGACATGCGGAAGTCGAGCGTGACGAGCAGGTCGAGCTTGCCCTCCGGCGCCTCCTCGCGCCACACGACCTCGCTGGGCTTCCTCGCACCCGCCTCGCCAAGGTCCTTGCCCATCACGCCGTGCGTTGTGCCGAGCAGGTGCTTGAGGAAGTACTCGTGGCCCTTGCCGGAAGAGCCGAGCAGGTTGGAGCGCCAGACGAACAGGTTGCGCGGCCAGTTCCTGGGGTTGTCAGGGTCGTGGCAGGCGAGCCTGAGCTCGCCCGACTTTAGTGCGGCAGCCACGTAGTCCTTGGCCTCCTTGCCCGTAGCCGCAGCCTGCTTGGCCACATCAAGCGGATTGGTCTCGAGCTGCGGGGCCGAGGGCAGCCACCCCATGCGCTCCGCCCGCACGTTGTAGTCGATAAGCGCACCGTCCCACGGGCCATCCGGTGCGGTCGGCGAGAGGATGTCGGATACGTCGAGTGTCTCGTAGCGCCACTGATCGGTGTGGGCGTAGAAGGCGGAGGTGGAGTTCTGCTGGCGCGGCGGGCGGCTCCAGTCGAGCGCAAAGGCCAGCGGCAGCCAGCCCGATTGCGGCCGCAGCTTCTCCTGGCCCACGTAGTGCGACCAGCCGCCGCCCGACTGGCCGATGCATCCGCACATCGCCAGCATGTTGATGACGCCGCGGTAGTTCATGTCGCAGTTGAACCAGTGGTTCATCCCCGCGCCGATGATCACCATGGAGCGGCCGTTGGTCTTCTCGGCATTGCGCGCGAACTCGCGTGCCACCTGGACGATCCGGTCGCGTCTGACGCCGGTGATGCGCTCGGCCCAGGCCGGCGTGTAGGGCTCGCTCTCGTCGTAAGAGCGCGCCACATGCGTCCCGCCCAGGCCTCGGTCGATGCCGTAGTTGGCGAGGAACAAGTCGTAGACCGAGGCCGCCAGCGCCTCGCCGTCCCTGAGCTGCACCCTCTTCGCCGGAACGTTGCGCGCCAGCACGCTCGGATGCTCGGTGCCGGCGAAGTGGTCGTGCTCGCGGTTGCCGAAGTAGGGGAAGGCGACGGCGGCAAGTTCGTCACTGATCGGCGCCAGCGAGAGCCTGAGCCTGGCGGGCTGGCCCGAGCTCTCCTTCTCCTCCAGGTTCCACTTGCCCTTCTCGCCCCAGCGGAAGCCGACCGATCCGTTGGGGACGACGAGCTTGCCCGAGCTCTCATCGAACGCGACCGTCTTCCATTCGGGATTGTTCGTCTCGCCGAAGGCGCCCTCGAAGTCGGACGCGCGGACCAGCCGTTCGGGCACGAGATGCTCGCCCTGCTTCACCAGGCGGACCAGCATCGGCATGTCGGTGTAGCGCCGCGCATAGTCCTCGAAGTAGGGAACCTGACGCTCGACGTGGAACTCCTTGAGGATCACGTGCCCCATGGCCATGGCCAGCGCCGCGTCCGTACCCTGCTTGGGGCTGAGCCACAGGTCGGCGAACTTGGAGGCCTCGGAATAGTCGGGGCAGATGACGACGCTCTTGGTGCCCTTGTAGCGGACCTCGGTGTAGAAATGGGCGTCCGGTGTGCGCGTCTGCGGCACGTTGGAGCCCCACAGGATCAGGAAGCCGGCGTTGTACCAGTCGGCCGACTCCGGCACGTCGGTCTGCTCGCCCCAGGTCTGGGGCGAGGACGGCGGCAGGTCGCAGTACCAGTCGTAGAACGACATGCTGACGCCGCCGAGCAGCGACAGATAGCGCGAGCCCGCGGCGTAGGAGATCATCGACATGGCCGGGATCGGCGAGAAGCCGAACACGCGGTCTGGGCCGTAGGTCTTCACGGTGTAGGCATTGGCCGCGGCGACGATCTCGGTCGCCTCGTCCCAGCTTGCGCGCACGAAACCGCCGAGGCCGCGCTTCTTGGTGTAGGCGGCACGCTTCTGAGGGTCCTCCACGATCGAGGCCCAGGCGGCGACCGGCGTTCTCGTTGCGCGCGCCTCCCGCCACAGCCTGAGGAGGCGCGAGCGCACCAGCGGATACTTCACCCGGTTGCCGGAGTAGAGGTACCAGGAGTAGCTGGCGCCGCGCGAGCAGCCCCTCGGCTCGTGGTTCGGCAAGTCTGGCCTGGTGCGAGGGTAGTCGGTCTGCTGCGTCTCCCAGGTGACGATGCCGCCCTTGACGTAGATCTTCCACGAGCAGGAGCCGGTGCAGTTGGCGCCGTGCGTGGAGCGCACGATCTTGTCGTGCTGCCAGCGCTTGCGGTAGCCGTCCTCCCAGCGCCGGTCTTCGCGCGTGACGATGCCGTGCCCGTCGGCGAAGGTGCCGTCGACACGGTTGAAGAAGGTGAGACGGTCGAGAAAGTGGCTCATTTTTGTTCCCTCTTTGCATTCATCTCGACGGGGAGCGCGAACCGAAGCGAGCATAGAAGGCTGTCGACAAGCCCAAGGAACGTCGCAGTCCAGGCAATCGCCGCGATGCCGAGAAACAGCGTCGAAAGGGGCATCAGGAAACGCGCGTCCAGCACCGATCCGAGATGACCGGTGGAAACAGAATACATCCCGAGCGGGAACACCGCTCCCCAGTACAGCGGATCGTATCTTAGCGGCACGCCGCACAGAAAATGGCGCCAAAAGCCCAGGGACAGCAGCATTGGAATCCACCAGCTGCCGATCGACCAGAAGAACAGCGTGAATCCCTTGATGAAGGGCAGCATGCCGGAAGCGACCGGCGACAGCTCAGCATGCTCGATCAGTCTCGCGCCCGCGAGCGCAGAGATGGCGGCGGCGCCCATGTTGATCCAGTAGGACGGCGTGAGGTCGGTCGGCTGCATGGGGAGGAAGGTGTAGCGGAAGAAGATCAGCGTCATGATCCAGAGATAGAGCGCGCCGCCGCCCAGCCAGAGGGCCAGGGCGACGAACACGAGCGGCTCGGCGCTTCCTTCGGATGCGGTGGAAGCGACCATCGCGATCAGTTCCGACACCGCCTGAGCGGCGACGATGCAGACCAGCCAGCCGCCATTCAGGCCGTCGACGATCGTCGGCTTCCTCGGTTTGACCGTGAGCACGGTCAGGATGCCGTAGGTGCAGGTGACGAGAAGCAAGCCGGCGGCGACCAGGAAGGCCGTTGCCAGGCCGACCGCCTCCATCTGTACGAAGAGCTGAGTCCCCAGCACGGCGGTGGCAGCGGCAACCGTGAAGAAGCCGACGCCACGGCTGTGACTCAGAATATCGGCCGCCAGCTCGCCCCGGTAGACGATCGAGCGTGCGATGAGTGCTCCCGAAAGTGCGGCAAAGAACAGCGCGTTGAGCCAGAACAATACGCCTGGAAGGAGCGGTACAGAATGCTCGTGCATACCCAGGGACAGGATCCCCGTCGCCATGACGATGGCGAAGTAGGCCGGGTGCAGCCGCTTTAGATCGTCGTGCCGTGCGTGTTCGATCCGCAGCGTCATGCCCCTATGCCCTCTCACTGAGCGCGTGTATTCGAGGCGCCAGCGGCGCGAGCGAGGGCTTGGGCGGTGGGTTCGGCGGCTGCCGCAACCCTCCGGCTTGCTTCCAGCGCCTGCTCCAGCTCCGGCAGGTACTTGGGTCCGCGCAGTTCGGGGAGCTTCTGCCGCTCCATGAGCCTGATGGCGAAGTGCATCCAGACGAGCGCCGTGGCAACCAGCGCGAACAGCAGCATGAAGCAGCCGGTCCATACGTTGACAAGGTCGTTCATGATGCCGAAGGCGATCGGCAGGACGAAACCGCCCAGCGCGCCGATCATGCCGACGAGACCTCCGACCGAGCCGACGTTGTCGGGGTAGTAGACGGGGATGTGCTTGTAGACCGCGGCGCTGCCGAGCGACATGAAGAAGCCGAGGACAACCGTCAGCAGGACGAACGGCACCAGGTCGATGCCAAACGAGAAGCGGATGTCGCCCCGGATTCCGTGGACGGTGTACTCGGTCTGCGGATAGGAGGCCACGAAGGTGACGGCCACCGCCGCACCCAGCGCGAGATACATGACGAAGCGTGCCCCGTACCGGTCGGAGAGCCAGCCGCCGAGCGCGCGAAATACGCTGCCCGACAGGGAGAAAGCGGTGGCCAGAAGTCCCGCGGTCGCCAGAGACATACCGTAGACGCCCATGTAGTAGCGCGGCAGCCAGAGAGCCAGCGCGACGAAGGCGCCGAAGGTGAAGAAGTAGTAGAGCGAGAACCGCCACACCTGGAGCCGCTTCAGGGGCGCCAGCCGCTGGCTGAGCGGGACCGGCGTTGCCTTGCCCTCCCGGCGCGCGGCGGTGAAGGGATCGTCGCGGGCGGTCAGCCAGAACGCGACCGCCGTTGCGGCGAGGACCAGGGCCCACACGCGAGCGACGGTCTGCCAGCCGAAGCCGAGCATCACCAGGGGGGCGGCAAAGTGGGTCACGGCGGCGCCGACGTTGCCGAGACCGAACAGCCCGAGCGCGGTCCCCTGTCTCGCCGCCTCGTACCAACGGGAGACGTAGGCGACGCCCACCGCGAACGACCCGCCGGCGATGCCCACGCCGAGGGCGGCGGCCAGCATCAGCGGATAGGTGGAGGCATACGAGAGGAGAAGGGTTGCCACCGCCGAGGCCAGCATCACCAGAGTGAACACCAGCCGCCCGCCGTACTGGTCTGTCCAGATGCCCAGCAGGACACGGACGATAGCCCCTGCGAGGATCGGCGTTCCCACCAGCAGCCCAAACTGGGTGTCGGTCAGGCCCAAGTCCTTCTTGATCTGCACGCCGATGATGGAAAAGATCGTCCATACTGCGAAGCAGACGGTGAAGGCAATCGTCGAAAGCCAAAGCGCGCGCCGCTGATCGCCTTTGCGCAAGTCCGCGGAGCCATGCATGACGGGTGTCCCATCCTCGGGTTCAGCGGGTCAACCTTTCAACCGGTCGGGCTGTATCGCGAACCGGGAATGCCCCCATTGACGTCGGTCAAGCCCCCGAAAGGCGCACGGGGAGAAACCCGACCTGCCGGGGGACGATCGGCCGCAGCCTGCTTTGATCCAGATCAAGCGGTGCGCGCCCGTCGCCACCAGATTCCGATTGGCCTCTGTGACGGCGCCTGCGCGTGCCTGCCCGTCCGGCTATGAACGCGAGCTTGTTTCCCGCCGCCCCGTGGCTTTGCATTCCGGTGGAGGAGCGCCATGGTCAAGCTTCCGATCTACGATGGCTTCGTCAGGTTGCGCGACAGGTGGCGGCGCATGCGGCGCAGGCGCAGCTCGCTGGCGGAGCTGGCGGCGTGTCCGTCGAGCGAGCTGGAGCGCATCGCGCGGGATGTCGGTGTGACATGCGAGCCGTGGCTGCCCGGCCGACAGCCCTCGCCCTGGCCCATGCACCGCCGTGTCGAACGCCGTGCCGTGCGCATGCACGAGATGATGCAGCGCCTCAAGGTCGATCCCGCCACGCTGGCGCGGCTGCGGCGTGGCAATGCCTATGCCGAGGCGCGCGCGAGGTGTCTGTCCTGCAGGGCGAGCGAGGCGTGTCTGCGCTGGCTCGATGCGCCATCGAGCGGCGGCGGGCGCCCGGAGTTCTGCCCCAACCTGACGCTGTTCGAGAGTTGCGAGCGAGAGCGCGTCAAGACTTGATCGCATGCGGGCGGGAAGAGGAAGGTCGTTCCGTCATCGATGATCGGCGCGGCTGACGATCGGCTGGCCCCAATTGCCCGGGCCATCAGCTACCTGCCGTCGGCTTCGACCACCGCGGCTAGGTCTGGTTTCGCCAGCGCTATGCGCGTGCCGGTGCAAGCCATCGTTCCCGCCGCGCTCCCGTGCTCCAGCCTCGGCTTTCCCCTGCAGCGCTCGGAGGCTGTTGCCTCCGAGCGCCGCCCGGGGGGCCCCTTGCGGCGCATCGTCTCGGTGCGGAGAGAGGCGCTGCGGGACCGTCCCCTACGCTGCGACCGCGACCCCGGACATGCGCGGGCGAGCGTACCGACTGTCCGCTGCCCGCGTCCTGGCCGACATGGGCAGCACTTCCCCGACGCACAGGAGATTAACCACGTTACGGCATATTGTCAAACGAAAAATAGCGCCAATCGGCCAAATTCGAAGGCCGCCCTGCCCTGCGACCGATCCGTCGCTGCAAGAAATTGCGCATAGCGGGGCCATCATACGGACCGATGTTGCATTACCGCCCTTCGGGCCTGACGCAAGCTACCGCACCCTGATGGCTACGCGGTCGGTGCGGCCATTGGCGTCGATGACGGAGAGGCGGAAAAAACCGCGTCGGCCGGGGGGCAGCTGCACCTCGCGGCGGGCGGGGTCGGAGGCGAGAGGGGCGCCGTCGAGCAGCCAGGTGAAGGGGAGCACGCCGCCCTCGGCCTTGGCGACCACCGCGGCGTCCTCGTCGTCGCCCGGCGCCTCGATCTCGGCCCGGTCGGGTGGGAAGGCAATCCTGACCGGCGGCTCCGCAGCCGCGCGGCGGTTGCCGGCGGCCTCCTCGCCGAGCGCAGCGCCTTCGCGAAAGCGCCGGAGCGGCGGCGGCAGTTCGCTGCTGGTTGCGCGCAGGACGCCCGGAGGCGCCGGCGGCAGCGGCGTGCGCTTGAGCGAGAGGCGGGCGAAGGCGTCGAACAGCAGCGGCGCGGCGGAGTGGCGGCCTGTGAGCCCCGGCACGGCGGCGCCGTCGGCGCGGCCCACCCAGACCGCCAAGGTGTAGCGGCCATCGAAGCCCACCGACCACGCGTCGCGGAAGCCGTAGGAGGTGCCGGTCTTGTAGCACACGACGCCGGGCCTGGCTTTGGCCGGCGGCAGGGCGCGGCACAGGATGTCGCGCACGTACCACGCGGCCACCTCCGACAGGAGGCGCTGGCCGGCAACCGGGCCGCGCGCTGCGGCGTCGTCGCGGCTGTGCCGCAGTGCCACCGGCTCGCCGCCGCGGGCGATGGCCGCGTAGAGCCGGGCCAGGTCGGCGAGGCGCAGGCCGACGCCGCCCAGTGCCATGGCGAGCGACGGGTCGGCGCCCTTGGGCAGCACCGGCTCCACGCCCGCCTGCTGCAGCCGGGAATAGAGGCGGCCCGCGCCCACCGCTTCCAGCACCTTCACGGCGGGAATGTTGAGCGAGTGGATGAGCGCGGCGCGGATGGTGACGGTGCCGTGCCAGTCGTTGTCGAAGTTCTTCGGCACGTAGAGGCCGAAGCGCGCCGGGGCATCCTCGATCAGCGTGTCGGGGTGGGCGAGGCCGAGTTCGAAGGCGAGGCCGTATATAATGGGCTTCAGCGTGGAGCCCGGCGAGCGCAGCGCGGCGGCCATGTCGACGGCGCCGGAGCGCCTCGCATCGAGCAGGCCCGGCGAGCCGACGTAGGCGACGATCTCGCCGGTGCGGTGGTCGACGGCGATGATCGCGGCCGACACGCGGCTGTCCAGGGTGGCTGCGTAGTCGCGCACCAGCGCCTCCAGGCTGGCCTGGGCGGCATAGTCGAGCGTCAGCCGGTGCACCAGGCGGCCGGTGTGTTGCGCCACCTCGGCGTCGGCGAGGTGGGGGGCCAGTATGGGGAACTCGCGCCGTGCCACCTGCGGCAGCGCCAGGGGCGCGGCCATGGCGCGGGCGGCGTCCTCGCGCGAGACCACGCCGACGGCCAGCATGCGGGCGAGGACGTGGTTTCGGGCGCGCTGCGCGGCGGCGGGGAAGCGGTCCGGGCGCCGCGCCTGGGGCGACTGCGGGATGGCGACCAGCAGCGCGGCCTCGCCGATGGAGAGCCGGCGCGGCTCCTTGCCGAAATAGGCGAGCGAGGCTGCGCGCACGCCCTCCAGGTTGCCGCCGAACGGGGCCAGCCGCAGGTAGAGGCCGAGGATCTCGTCCTTGGAGAAGCGCCGCTCCAGGGAGAGGGCCAGCAGCGCCTGCCGGATCTTGCCCCACAGCGAGCGCTCGTGCTCGCCGAGCAGCAGGCGCGCAACCTGCATGGTGAGGGTGGAGCCGCCCGAGAGGATGCGCTGGTGGCGGACGAGCAGCCAGCCGGCGCGGGCGGTGGCCCAGGGATCGACGCCGCGGTGGCTTCGGAAGCGCTTGTCCTCGTAGGCGACGAGCATGGCGAGGTAGCGCGGGTCCACATCCTTCACCGCGGCCGGCAGGCGCCAGCGGCCGTCGGGCGCCGCATAGGCGCGCAGCAGCCGGTCGTTGCGGTCGAGCACCGTGACGGACAAGGCCTCGGCGCGCGCCAGAGACAACGGCTCCAGATGCAGCCAGACCCAGGCGACGGCCGCGACCGCGGCCAATACCAGGATGACGAGAGCCAGCAGGGCACCTCGGACGATGCCAACGAGTCTCCCGGTCAACTTTGGGCGCGGCTGTTTTGGGCGAGGCGGCTTCATGGGCGGCGGTGCAGCTCGGTGCAGACCTAGAGCAACGCCTCCGGGATGCCGGAAGCGTAGGGTGCAATAAGGCGGAGCCGCATTGCACCGATCTCGTTCGACCCGCGCAGATCGGTGCAATACGGGCTGACGCCCGATTGCACCCTACTGTCCCGCGATCTCCAGGCGGCCGGCGGAGGTGCGGGCGAAGCGGGCGGGGCGGTACATGTCCTCCACGGTGGCCGCCGGGTGGACGAACGAGCCGGGCGTCACGGCGCGCACGATATAGGCCACGGTGGCGCCGGATTGCGGATCGCGGCTGTCGCCGCCGCGGCTCCGGCTGTCGCTGGCGCCGAAGAAGTCGAAGGCGGCGACGAAGCGGTCGTCGCGGAACTCGGTGTGCTGCGGCGTCGCCGTCGTCGTGAGCCACGACAGGCTCTTGATGTCGCCCGAGTCCACGAGGCGCGGGTTCTCGATCTCCAGGCCGGCGGGCAGGCGGTCCACCAGCAGGATGCGCCCGCCGGCGTCGGTGGCGTCCACCTTCAGCACCACGACCAGGCGGTCGTTCTGCTTGAGCCGGCCGACGCCGCCCGTGGCGCTGGCGAGGTCCACCTTCCTGCCGTCCAGCGTGTAGTAGCTGCGCTCGATGGTGAAGCCCCTGGAGACCGGCGGCTCGGGCGTGAGGGCGGCGCCGACCACCGACACCACGGCGCCGACGGGCGCGTCGCCGGTGTTGACGACGGCGAGCGGGGCCGCCTGCAGCTCCAGCGGCGCCACGGCGCGGAGCAGCTCGCCCTGGTGCGCCTGGCCGTTGACGGCGAGCGTCATGCCCTTGGCCTCCTGGGCCAAAGCGTGGGCCGCCAGCAGCATCCAGGCCTGCTCCTGGGTGGAGCTGTAGACCTGGGACACATAGGAGTTGGCCACCACGTCCACCAGACGGGGCACCTCGGCCTTGGCGAGGGAGCTCTCGGCGGCGAGCGTGATGATGGCGGCGCCGTCGCGCGTGAGGCTGCCGTAGTCGCGGCGGATCACGGCGGCGTCGTTGCGCGCGAAGGCGCGCAGGGCGGCCCCGAAGGCGCGTTCGGCGCGCGGGCGGTCGCCCATCATGGCCAGCGCCGCGCCGAGCTGGGCTTGCGCCAGCGGCGTGGCGAAGTTGTCGAGCCTGGTGTCGACATAGTAGCGCAATTCCCCGATGGGCGCGCGGCCGTTGCGGGCGAGCACGTAGAGCGCATAGGCCCTGGCCTCGCCGCCCCGCTCGAAGTCCTGCGCGTAGCCGATGTAGTTGGCGAGCCGGTCAAGCGCCTGGGTGAACGACTGCGGGCGCACGCCGTAGCCCAGCTCCTTCGCCCGCGTCAGGAAGTCGGTGACGAAGCTGGTGAGCCACATGTCGCCGTCGGCCGGGCCCCAGATGCCGAACGCGCCCGAGGCGTCCTGCTTTTCCAGCACGCGGGCGATGGCGCCGTCGACGCGCTCGCGCAATTGCGCGTCGTCGCCGATGCCGATGCGCCTGGCCACGGCGTTGGCGTAGAGCAGCGGCAGCGCGCGGCTCACGGTCTGCTCGGCGCAGCCGTAGGGGTAGCGATCGAGGGCGGCGAGCAGGCCCGGCACGTCGAGGGCTCCCTGCGGACCGACCGAGAGGGTGAGCTTGGTGCGGGCCGGGATCAGGTCGTGCAGGAGGTCGCTCGACAGGGTGATCTTGCCGACCCTGGGGGCGAGCGTGGACACCGTCGTGCGCTTGATGTCGCCGGCCGGCACCTTCACGTCGTAGCTGAGCGTACGGTGCACGTCGATGCCGCCGGGGCCGGTGACGCGCACGGTGAGGTTCGTCAGGCCGACGTCGGCGGGCTTGAGCTGAAAGGCCTCGCGCTTGCGTTCGCCGGCGGCCAGCGTGACCTCGCGGGTGAAGCCGGGGAGGGGCTGCGCCCCTGAGGGCGGCTCGAAGACACCGCTTACGGAGTAGACGCCCGCCTGGCCCTCGACGTTGTGCAGCGCCAGCTCCAGGCGCGCCTCGTCGCCCAAGGTCAGGAACCGTGGGGCCGAGACGGTGAGGGCTACGGGATCGCGCACGATCACGTCGCGGGAGGCGGAGCCGACCTTGTCGGCGCTCCAGGCCACGGCGGTGAGGCGCACCGTGCCGTTGAAGTCGGGGAGCTGGAAGTCGGCCTTGGCAGTGCCGTCGGGGCCCACCTGGACGATGCCCGAGAACAGGGCGAGCGTTGCCTCCACCGGCGGGCTGCCCTGCATCGACGGGCCGCCGCTGTCGCCGCCGGAGCGCAGCTTGCCGCGTTCGGCGCGCATGCCGTCGATGAGGCGGCCGTAGAGGTCGCGGATGTCGGTGCCGAGCTGGCGCTGGCCGAAGAACCACTGGCCCGGCTTCGGCGTCTCGAAGCGGGTGAGGTTCAGGATGCCGACGTCGGTGGCGGCGATGGTGACGCGCGCCGCCTCGCCCGGCGCCAGGCCGGCGAGCCTGACGGGCACGGTCAGCACGCTGCCCGAGCCGATCTTCTCCGGCACGTCGAAGCCCACCTTGAGGGTGCGCGGCTGCTGGTCGATGGCGAGCCAGCGCAGACCCACGGCACGGTTCGGCATGCGCCTGGCCTTCTCGTCGAGCGGGCGGTAGAGCGTGACGGCGACGTAGGCGCCGGGGCTCCAGGCGTCGCCCACCTTGATCGGCACCTCGCCGCCGCCGACGGGCAGGTCCACCTCCTCGGTGGTCATGAGCCCGGAGCTCATGACGGCGATAAGCGCGCGGCCGGCCATGCGCGAGGCGATCCTGACGCGGGCGGTGTCGCCGGCGCGGTAGGACGGCTTGTCGAGGGCCACGTCGAGGGCTTCCGGGGTGTCGGCGCTGTCGTCGGCCCAGTAGCCGGCGTTGAACGCGGCACTGGAGATGAGGCCGGCGCCGTCGCTCACCTCCAGGCGATAGCGGCCCCAGTCGAGGCGCGCCTCGATCCTGGCCGGGGCGCCAGGTGCGGCGTCCGCCGTGCCCGCGGCGATGCGGCGGCTGGTGGTGACCGGCTCGTAGGCCCAGGAGCCGTCGCGGCTGTACCATTGCCAGCGCCGGTCGAGGCGCACGACTTGCCACTTGAGGCCCCTGGCCTGGGCGGCCTTGCCGTCGGCGCCCACGAGGATGGCTTCGAAGCGCGCCGTCTCGCCCTCGCCCACCTGGCCCTGGAACAGGGGCCGGATGCCGATGCGCGGGGCCTTCGGATCGACGGGCAGCGTGACCGTGCGCTCGATGGTGCGGCCGCCGGACTCCCGCAGCCTCACGATGACCTGCGCTTCGAGCGGCAGGCCGGTCTTCACGAGCGGCGGCAGCTCCACGGCGAGGTCGGCCTTGCCGTCGGCGTCGGTTGCGGGCAGCTGCTCCAGGGGCTTGCGCACCGGGGTGAACTGCTCGTCGGCGAGCCCGAATTTGTAGCCGGGGAAGTCGGGCAGGTCTTTCGGGGAGGACCTGACGGCGATCTCGCCCTCGACCGCGAGGCCGGCGGCCGGCGGGCCGTAGAGGTAGCGTCCGGCGACCTTGACGAGGCCGGGCTGCAGCGGGGTGAGCGCCTCGGTCGCGGCGTCGAGCTTGAGTTCGAGGCGTTCGGGCACGAAGTCCTCCACCAGGAACGCGGCCTGGGCGATGGGCGCGGCCTTGGGATCGGTGTGCACCTTGACGCGCCAGGTGCCGGTCATGACCGAGGGGCCGAGGGCGAGCTTCGTGGTACGGCCGCCGAGGCCCTGGTCGGCGAGCGGCAGGCGCGCATGCTCCACGCCGTCCGGACGCGACACGATCAGCGTGACCGGCACAGGAGAGCCGCCTCCGGTGCGGGTGCGCACCAGCGCGGTGAGGTACACCCCCTCGCCGGGGCGATAGACGCCGCGGTCGGTGTAGGCGAAGGCGTCCACGGGCCCCGGCTCGGTGCGTCCGCTGACGCCCCGGTCGGTAAGATCGAAGGCGGCGCCGGCCATGTCGAGGAAGGCGTAGTCGCCGGCTTCGGTCTCGGCCACGAGCACCGCCGGCGCCTGCCCGCCCTCGCCGTGCAGCAGGGCGGCGTCGAAGCGCACGTAGCCGCGGACGTCGGTCTTGCCCGTGGCCAGCACCTCGTTGTTGCGCGCGACGAGGCGCACGCCGGCGCCTGCCACCGGCGCGGCGGTGGCGAGCGAGCGCACGAAGCCGTGCACGCCGTCGTCGCCGTTGATGGCGGTGAGCCCGAGGTCGGAGACGATGAACCACTGGGTCGCGCTGCGGCCGGCGCTGCCGCTGCCGTGGGTGTCGTCCTTCTTGTCGGCGGCGTAGGCCGAGAGCACGTAGACGCCGGGCTGCAGGCGCGGGATGGCCTCGGCCACGGGGAACGCAGTGGTGACATCCTCGTTGAGGCGTGAGGCCACCTGCAGCTCGCCGGAATAGACCTGCGCGCCGGTCCTGTTCCTGAGCGCGCTCAGGTCGTAGCCAGCAAGCTGGCGCTGGAAGTCGCCGCTCTGCAGCACCTGGGCGATGCTGCGGTCGCCGACGCGGTAGACCTCGACCTGCAGCTTCTCGGTGTTGACGGTGACCAGCGGGATGCCCTGCTGGCCCCGGTTGGGCAGCACGTAGCTGCGGCCGACGGCCCGCACCGAGGGCGCCCGGTCCTTGACGTAGACGGCAAGATCGACGGTCTTGATGAGCGACTCGCCGCGGATCGCCGACGGCAGGCCGGCGCGCACCTGCACCTCGTAGCGGCGGCCGTGGGCGAGCCCGTCAAGGCAGATCTGACGCGTCTCGGCGGTCACCGCCTGCGGGTCGCGGCCGTCCACCTGGAAGTACTGCGCCCAGTCCACCTGCCCCCGCGCCAGGTCCTCGGTGAACTGGATGCACAGGCGCGGCTGCTGCGCGTCGCTGTCCACCTTGTACTCGGCGATGCGGAAGCCGTGCTCGGCGACGAGCTGGTCGAGCGCGGTCGTCGCGTCGGCATTTGGCGCGAGCGCGATGGCGGCGCGCAGCGAGTCGATCGCCGGTCGCCAGTCGGAGCGGCGCCTGAAGGCGTCGCTGAGCACCCGAAGCGCGGCGCTCTTGGCCGCTGCGGTCTGGCCGCGCTGGTAGGCGAACCATGCCGCAGCCGAGGCGTTGACGGGCAGGTCGTAGCGCTCGCTGCCGCTCGGGCTCGGCGTGAGCGCCAGCAGGGTGCGGGCAAGCCCGAGCCAGGCCTCGGCGTTGCTGCCGTCGAGGACCACCGACTGCTCGAAGGCGATCGCCGCGGCGCGCAGGTCCCTCCCCAGCGCGAGCTGCCTCGCCCCCTCCATGCGAAGCTCCGGCGCCTGCTTCACGCGCGGCTGCCAGGTCGCCTTCAGGCGGGCCTCGTAGCGCCGGGCATCGGCCTGCACGCCGACGTGGCTGAAGGAGGCATCCTGCGCCTGAGCGGCGCGGACGGCGATCAGGGCAAGCAGGCAGGCGAGCAGCCGGAGAAGGGGCAGCATGGTGCGATCCCTGGCGTGAAAGCGTGGGTGGGCCGGCCGCGGCTGGGCGCCGGACGCCGCAGACTGGATCAGCCGGGCGTGACTGAACAGTGGCAGGAGTTGGCCTGTTCTCC
>DATBKR010000739.1:0-2623 GCA_036555805.1 Hyphomicrobiaceae bacterium
CTCGGCCGCACGCGCCGCTGCACCTCCTGCGCCAGCGGATCGCTGCCGAACACACCGAGCGATGTGGCGATCACGGCGTAGATCGGCACGCCCAGCAGCACCACGACGGCGAGCCCCAGGAGCTTCAACGACACGCCCCCGGCTGCGCCTGTGGCGAAGGCAAAGAGCGCGGCCGGGTAGACGAGGCAGACGGTGCCCCACAGCGCTGCCTTCTGGCGCAGGATGGATTCGATGGGATGGGGGACGCTGCACAGGATCCACAGCGCGTTGCCCTCGCTGTTGAGCGTCTGGAACGCGGACAGCATCAGCGCGTAGGCGGCGATGCCGAAGCCGAGGGCGGCCAGGTGCTCGGGGCTGCCGCCTGCCGCGCCGAAGAGGCTGCCGCGTGCGTTGAGCCAGACCTGCGCCCCCACGATCACCACCGGCAGCACCAGCGTCTGCACCAGGAAGTTGCGGTCGCGCGCCAGCAGGCGCAGCTCGCGGGCCTGGATGGGCGAGAGGAGCCAGCGCCGGCCCGGCTCGGCTGCGGGCGCACGCCGGCCGCGGCTTGCGGGGATACGTATACCACTCTCGCGCACCCCTGCGGCGACCACGCCGAAGCGCAGCTGACGCATCAGCAAGCCCGCGCCGAGGACGGCGCAGAGGGCGGCTTCGGCGGCGAGCGCAAGGAACGCAGTCCCTACCGACGCCGGCTCGGTGCCGGCCACGGCCGCCGCCGCCAGGCCCGGCGGCAGCCAGAACATCCAGGCGGGGACTGACGCGGCCCAGGCGATCACGTAGCTGGCGGTCGAGGTGCCGGGGGAGATGGCGAGATAGAGGATGACGATGGCGGTGATCGCGACGAGCGCGTTGAGATTGCGCAGTTTGGCCGGGCTCACGCTGAGGCGCAGGCCGGTGTCGATGAGGGTGCGCACCGTGGCGGCGATGGCCGCCAGCGGCAGGGCCGCGGCCAGCCCCAGCGGCAGGGCGGCCGCGCGGTGCCCGGCTTCCCAGGCGAGGACCGTCAGGAACGGCACCAGCACGGCGAGACCCGGGCTGACGATGGTCCGCTCGGCGATGCGCGCCGTCAGCAGCGTCGACATGGGCGCCGGCAGCGTTACCAGCCACTCCATGTCCCATTGGGGCCGCACGAGCTCGATGCCGGTGAGCGAGAGGAGCAGCGCGGCGGCGAGCAGGATGACCATCTCCAGTGCGGCCGCCTGCAGCACGCCCGCGGGCAGGGTGAAGCCGGGCGCCGGGAGAAGGCGCACCCACCGCACCTGCCGCGGCGGCGCCTGCGGCTTGCTCGGCGCGCCCACAGTGGGCTTTTTCTGGGTGCTTTGGGCGGCGCCCATCTTCTGGACCGGCCCCGACTGCTGGACGGGCACCTGCACGAAGCCCAGCGCCCGCTTGAAGTTCGCCAGCGCCAGGTAGGACATGTTGGTGTAGCTGAAGAGCATGGCGACGGCGACAAGGCCGCCGATCAGCCACCCGAGCTTGGTCTTGCCGGGGGTGGCGGTCCGCCGGCCGGCCGAGGCGGGGCGGCGCCGGCGCTGGAACCCCGTCGTGAAGCGGTTGAACGCACGGCGCAGGCGCAGCCCGATGAGCAGGCGGGCGGCCCGCAGGGGCGTCGCGCGTGCGTCCGCGCTCACGCCGCGCCCCCGCCGGCGTCCGCGCCCTCTTCCGCCTCGGTGGCCCGCAGGAACACCTCCTCCAGCGTCCCGCCGGGGACGACCTCGCGCCGCAGCGCGTCGAGGGCGCCCACGGCCACCAGTTCGCCCTTGTGGATGATGCCGAGCCGCGTGCACAGGCGCTCGGCCATGTCGAGGAGATGCGTGGACAGGAAGATGGTCTTGCCGCGCGCCGCGCCGCCGAGCAGCAGGTCCTGCACCTCGCGGGCGGCGCGCGGATCGAGGCCGTTGGTGGGCTCGTCGAGGATCAGCACCGACGGGTCGTGGATGAGCGCGCAGGCGAGCCCCAGCTTCTTCCTCATGCCCGTGGAATAGTTGACGGCGTACTCCTCGGCGGCATCGGCCAGCGCCAGCTCGTCGAGCAGCCGCACGGCGTTGGCGCGCGCGTCGCGGCGCGTCTGGCCGTGCATCTCGCCCACGAACTCCAGGATCTCGCGCCCGCGCAGGAAGTCGTAGAATATCGGAGCATCCGGCAGATAGCCGACGCGGCGCTTCACCTCGACGCGCGCGAGGTTGCAGTCGAGCCCGTCGATGGCCGCGCGGCCCGACGAGGGCACCAGAATGCCCATGAGCATGCGGATGGTGGTGGTCTTGCCGGCGCCGTTGGGTCCGAGGAAGCCGAACACCTCCCCGCTGGCGACCGAGAAGGTGAGGTCGCGCACCGCGACGAACTCACCGTATCGCTTCCCCAATCCGTCGAACTCGATCACGGCAGCCATCCCCGCAGAGACACGCCTGGCGAAAGACGCGCCTGCGCGCCGTCCCCAGCTTAGACGCCGCGCACGCCGAACGCCACCGCGAAGCACCTTCATCCTCGCGGCGGCCCGGCCGCCCGAGGGGATGGCAGGAGGAGCAGGGCGTCCAGGCGCGCGCCCGGAGGCCATGACCTTATCGCGAGGGGCGCGAAGAACGCCCTGCTCGGCCGCCTCCGACGGCCGCCCGACGCTTGGCCG
>DATBKR010000740.1:0-2586 GCA_036555805.1 Hyphomicrobiaceae bacterium
CACAGAGTTCGTGATCGTGCCAAGGAGCGAGCGATGCCCTCTGACATCCTGATCGTCGATGACGAGGCGGACATCCGCGAGATGGTGGCGGGTTTCCTCCAAGACGACGGCCATCGCACGCGCACGGCCCGCGATTCCGACGAGGCGCTGAAGGCCATCGAGGAACGCCGCCCGCAGCTCGTCATTCTCGACATCTGGCTGCAGGGGAGCCGCCTCGACGGCCTCGAGGTGCTCAACCTCACGAAAAAGGCCTACCCCGATCTGCCGGTGGTCATCATCTCGGGCCACGGCAACATCGAGACGGCGGTGACGGCCATCAAGCGCGGCGCCTACGACTACATCGAGAAGCCGTTCAAGGCCGACCGGCTGCTGCTGGTCACGCAGCGCGCGCTGGAGGCCTCCCGGCTGCAGCGCGAGGTGAGGACCCTGCGCGACCGCTCGGTGGTGAGCTTCGAGATGATCGGCCACTCGGCGGCCATCAACCAGCTGCGCACCCAGATCGAGCGCGTGGCGCCCACCAACAGCCGCGTGCTGATCCGCGGCGCCGCGGGCTCGGGCAAGGAGCTGTGCGCGCGCGTGATGCACGAGAAGTCGCACCGCAAGGACGGTCCGTTCGCGATCCTCAACGCGGCGGCGATGGCGCCCGACCGCGTCGAGGAGGAGTTCTTCGGCATCGAGGATCACTCGGGCGGCGCGCGCAAGGTGGGCGCGCTGGAGGAGGCGCACACCGGCACCCTCTACATCGACGAGGTGGCCGACATGCCGCTGGAGACCCAGGGCAAGGTGCTGCGCGTGCTGGTGGAGCAGAAGTTCCAGCGCGTCGGCGGCGGGCCCAAGGTGGCGGTGGACGTGCGCATCATCTCCTCCACCAGCCGCGACCTGGAGCGGGAGATGGCCGACGGCCGCTTCCGCGAGGACCTCTATCACCGCCTCAACGTGGTGCCGCTGCGCGTGCCGGGACTGGCCGAGCGGCGCGACGACATCCCCCAGCTCATCCAGTACTTCGTCAAGCAGGTGGCGCAGTCGTCGGGCCTGGCGCCGCGCAGGATCGGCGAAGACGCCATTGCCGTGCTGCAGGCGCACGACTGGCCGGGCAACGTGCGCGAGCTCAGGAACAACATCGAGCGGCTCCTGATCCTCTCGGGCGGCGACTCCGGCGCCATCATCACCGCCGACCTGCTGCCCGAGGAGATCGGCTCCAACGTGCCGCTCCCCGTCAACGGCGGCGCCGAGCACCTGATGTCGCTGCCGCTCAGGGAGGCACGCGAGATCTTCGAGCGCGAGTATCTGCTGGCCCAGATCAACCGCTTCGGCGGCAACATCTCCCGCACCGCCGAGTTCGTCGGCATGGAGCGCTCGGCGCTCCACCGCAAGCTGCGCGCGCTCGGGGTCAGCTCGCAGGAGCGCGCCGGCGAGGTGGTGCGCACGGCGTAGGTTGGGTCGACGCCGGCGAAGCCGGCGGAGACCCAACCTACGAACGCGCGGTTGAAGGGCAATCCGCGCACTGAGGCTGGCTTGCGACCATTGACATCATGATGCCTCATATCTAGCATCATCGCATGCGAACGACCCTCACCCTGGACGATGATGTGGCGGCCAAGCTGAAGGCGGAGTCTCGCCGCGCCGGCCGGCCGTTCCGCGACATCGTCAATGAGACGCTGCGGCGCGGGCTGGCGAGTCGGCAGGCCGCCGCCCCGCGGAAACCATTCAAGGTGAAAGCGCGCGACCTCGGTCTCAAGCCGGGGCTGTCGCTCGACAACGTCGCAGAGCTTATCGAGCAGGTGGAAGGCCCCGCCTTCCGATGATCCTTATCGATGCGAATATCCTGCTCTACGCCTACAACGCCAAGGCGGAGCAGCACGAGCGCAGCCGCGCCTGGCTCGAAGCGGCGCTGTCAGGGCCTGACCTCGTCCGCTTCACCTGGCTTACCTTGTGGGCGTTCTTGAGGATCGCGACAAACCATCGCGTATTCGACCGGCCGCTCTCCGCTTCCGAAGCCCAAGCCGCTGCCTCCTCCTGGCTTGCCCAGCCGGTGGCCGACATCGTTGAGCCCGGCGAGCGCCACTGGGAAATCCTGGGCACCCTCCTCGACGACGGCCAGACCGTCGGACCGCTTGTCATGGACGCCGTCCTCGCCGCGATCGCGCTTGAACATGGAGCAACGCTCTATACGACCGATCGGGACTTCTCTCGATTCGACGGGCTCAAGTGGATCAATCCGCTGGCCGCGAGGCCGTAGCTCGCCGCACGCATCCGCGCACGGCGCTGGCGGCCTGCGTCCGGCTGGCATATCAATCGATGAGTATTCCAGGTTTCGCGAGCACGCCATGACCCGCATCGTCTACGTCAACGGCCGATATCTGCCCTATGCGCAGGCCGCCGTGCATGCCGAGGACCGGGGCTTCCAGTTTGCCGACGCGGTGTATGAGGTGTGCGAGGTGAAAGGCGGGCGGCTCGTCGACGAGACGCGGCACATGGGGCGGCTGGCGCGGTCGCTGGCCGAACTGGGCATGCCGCAGCCGATGTCGGCAGGCGCGTGGTCGCGGGTGCTGCGCGAGACCGTCCGGCGCAACCGCGTCAGCGACG
>DATBKR010000741.1:0-4292 GCA_036555805.1 Hyphomicrobiaceae bacterium
GCACACGCCCGACGCCGCGTTGTGGGAACCGGGCGGGCCTACGACCAGCCGGTACATGGTGCCCAGGCCGCGCGCGCTGAGATCCGCCTCCTGAACGTCGGGCGTCTTGTCGCCGAGGACATCGGGATACTTCTCGCGCATGTCGGCATATTCGGTCAGCGCATCCATGCGCGACTTCTTCGAGGACAGCACGGCGACGAAGCCCAGCCCCGAACTCGCCTCCCTCGGTTTCGCAGGCGGCGCCCTGGTGGACAGGGCAGCCGTCTGCACCGCGCGCTTCGGCGGCTGCGGTGCTGCGGACGGGTCATCGTCCCTCTCCAGCGGGGGGGGTGCGGGGCGGGTGCCGATCACCACGCGGCCCGGCGGCGGGGTCGACTTGACCGGTGGCGCGGCCGACCTTGCGGACGGCTGTGCCGACGCCGGCGCCGGAGGCGACGCCGCAGGCGCCGCGGCGGGCGGCTGCGGCTGCCCAGGGGGCCGATAGAGCGTAATGCCTGGAACCGACGGAGCCGGCGGAGGCGGCTCGGACGCCGAGGCTACGCCCCCCGGATTGATGGGAATGGGCCGCACCACGCGCGGACCGAGATTGGCGGATTCGGTCGGCGGCTCCTCCTGCGAGGACTCCGGATTGGCCGCCGGCGGCGCAAGAGCGGGAGGCTCGGCGGAACGGCCAGGCAGGCTTCGCTCGCCTACCGCGGCCGGCTTGACTTTCACGGTCGGGTCCGCCCTCACCACGGGAACGCGGCCCGAATGCGGCGCCACCAGCGAGCGGTAGGTGTAGGCCAGCGCGCCGCCGACGCCGATCGCGCCCACCAGGGCTGCCGCGATCAGGACCCAGCGCCGGCCCCGGCGCGGCTCTTCGTCCTCGAAATATTCCTCGCCGTAGTCGGCATCCTGCTCGCCGTAGCCATGCTGCTGGTGCGGGGTAGCCTGCGCGAAGGGGCTCGGGTCGGTGCCGCCTGAGTAGGCCTGGTAGCTCAGTTCATAGGCACGCGGGTCGGCCGGCTGACCCCATTGGGGCTGCGCCCCGAGCGGGGGCTGGGGCGCGTAGCCGTAGCCCGGATCCGGCTCCGGCGGTGGAAAGTGGTAGCCCTGCATGGGCTGGGGCTGGGGCGCGGGATATCCTTGCGGGTGGGAAGGCCACTGCCCTGCCGGCTGTGCCGGGGGCACACCAAAGGGGTCGTCTGCGGGACGTTGCCGCAGACCCGCCCCCGATGGTCCAAAAGGACCGTTCGACCGAGCCATGCCGTACCCCTACGTTTCCGCCTGCTTCTCCGCTGATTCGCAGACTACCTCATCTCGGAGGGCGCAAGCACACCCAAAAGTTGTAGCCCCAAAGCCAACACCTGTGCGTTGGCCTGGACCAGAGCCAGGCGTGCGGCGGTAAGTGTCCCGTCGCCGGGTTGAATAAAGCGCAAATGTGGCGAATCGTTGCCTCGCGCATACTGGCCGTGAAAAGAAGACGCCAAATCATAGAGATAAAAGGCGATGCGGTGCGGCTCGTGGGCGTAGGCGGACCCCTCAATGGCGGCCGGAAAAGCCGCCAACTTCTGCATCAGGTCGACCTCGCCAGCATCGCTGAGGAGCGAAAGATCGGCGCCCACAACTTGCTGTGCATTCTCCGCCAGCGCCGGGAAAAATTGCCGGGCATTGCGGAACACGGATTTGCAGCGAGCGTGCGCCATCTGCACATAGAACACCGGGTTGTCCTTGGTTTGCTCCAGCACCTTGACCAGGTCGAAGTCGAGCGGCGCGTCGTTCTTGCGGTAGAGCATCATGAAGCGCACGGGATCGCGGCCGACCTCGTCCACCACCTCGCGCAGGGTCACAAACGTCCCGGCCCGCTTGGACATGCGTACGGGCTCGCCGGCCCGGAACAGGTTCACGAGCTGGCAGACCTTGATGTCCAGGTCTGTGCTGCCCCCTTCCGTGCGGTGCTCGCCCTTCCTGCTGACGATGGTGCCGCCGGCGAGTGCGGCCACGGTGGCCAGGATGCGCGAGATGTAGCCTGTATGGTCGGCGCCGAACACGTTGATCAGGTGGCGGAATCTGCGCCCGACCTTGTTGTGATGGTAGGCCATGTCGGCGGCGAAATAGGTGTAGCTGCCGTCCGATTTGAGGAGCGCGCGGTCCACGTCGTCGCCGAACCTGGTGGCCTTGAACAGCGTCTGCTCGCGGTCTTCCCAGTCGGTGTCGTCGTGGCCCTTTGGCTTCTCCAGCCGGCCCTGGTAGACGAGGCCCTTGCGCCGCATCTCCTCGATGGTGGCCGCAATCTCGTCCTCCCCGGCTGTGAGCGACCGCTCCGGGAAGAACACGTCGTGCCTGATGTTGAGGGCGGCGAGGTCGTCCTTGATGGCGGCCAGCATGGCGGCGATGGCCGACTCGCGCACCACGGGCAGCCAGCGCTGCTCGGGCAGGTTCAAGAGCGCGTGGCCGTGCTCTTGTACGAGTGCGGCTCCCACGGGCTTCAGGTAGTCGCCGGGATAGAGGCCGGCGGGGATCTCGCCGATGTCCTCGCCCAGCGCCTCGCGATAGCGCAGGAAAGCGGAGCGCGCCAGCGCGTCGACCTGGGCGCCCGCGTCGTTGATGTAGTACTCGCGCGTCACATCGTAGCCCACGAACGCGAGCAGGTTGGCCAGCGCGTCGCCGAACACGGCGCCGCGGCAGTGGCCGACGTGCATGGGACCCGTGGGGTTGGCCGAAACGTACTCGACGTTGACGCGCTCGCCGCGGCCCAGATCGACGCGGCCATAGCCGGCGCCTTCTTGCAGGATCGCGGCTACCACGTCCTGCCAGAAGCCTGCGGTGAAGCGCAAGTTGAGGAAGCCGGCGCCGGCCACCTCCGCCGTCTCGATCTCAGGCAGGGTCCGGAGCTTGCCCGCCAGCTTCTCGGCGATGTCGCGCGGCTTCATCCTGGCGTCCCTGGCCAGGACGAGCGCCGCATTGCTGGCGAGATGGCCGTGCGCGGCCTCGCGCGGCGGCGACACCTCGACGTTGGCGAAGCCGAGCCCGTCCGGCAGGGCGCCCTCTCCTTGCAGGGCCTCCAGTGCCGAGACGATCCGGGCATGTACCAGGGCGTGCACGTTCATTGAAGCTGCGAGCCTCGAAAATGCCCGTCATCCCGGAAGCCGAGCCCCGCAGGGCGAGGCTATCCGGGACCTCGGGCGACGAGCCGAACCCGACGAGATCCCGGCTCGGAGCACTGCTCGCCTTCGGCGCGCAGCGCTCGGGCCGGGATAACGGGTTGGGGTGGGGGCTAACGCAATTCCGGGGTAGCGTCAAACAGACGCCGGTGCTCCCTGACCGCGAAGCGGTCGGTCATGCCGGCCACGAAATCGGCCACCACGGCGGCGCGGGCGGACTCGCTGCCGCTCTCCTCCGCGGCGGCGCGCCATGAGGCCGGCATGGCGGCGGCGTCCGTCAGGTAGCGCCGGAACAGATCCCGTACGATGGCCTCGGCGCCGGCCACGACGCCCATCACGCGCGGGTGCCGGTAGACGTTGGCGAACAGGAAGCGCTGCAACCCCGCGATCTCCTGGCGCCGCTCCTCGGAGACCGTGACCACCGGATGACCGGCCGCGCGCACACCCTCCAGTCCCTGACGGTCGAGGGCGGCCAGCCGCGCGCGCGCTTCCTCCACCACGTCGTCCACCATGGCCGTGATGATGCGGCGGTTGACCTCGTAGATGACGCGGCCCTCGTCCGCGCCGGTGCGGGCCGCGGCGCGGACGAACCGCCCCGCCAGAGGAACATCACGCAGGTCGTCGAGCGCGATGAAGCCGGCGCGCAGGCCATCGTCGATGTCGTGGCTGTTGTAGGCGATATCGTCGGCGATGGCGGCGGCCTGCGCCTCGGCCGGCGCGAACCGCCCGAGATCGAGCCGCCCGACGAGGCCCGCGGCCTCGACGGCGGCGTTGAGCAGGCTGTGGCCCGCCGAGCCGTCGCTGGGTATCGGACCGTTGTGCTTGGCCAGCCCCTCCAGCGTCTCGAAGGTCAGGTTGAGGCCGTCGAACTGCAGATATTTGCGCTCCAGCCGGGTCACGACCTTCAGGCTCTGGGCGTTGTGGTCGAAGCCGCCGTAGGGGGCCATCACCTCGGCCAAGGCCCGCTCCCCGGCATGGCCGAACGGCGGGTGCCCCAGGTCGTGGGCGAGGGCCACGGCCTCGGCCAGGTCCTCGTCCAGCGCCAGTGTGCGGGCGATGGCGCGCGCGATCTGCGCCACCTCCAGGCTGTGCGTGAGGCGCGTGCGGTAGTGGTCGCCCTCGTGGAACAGGAACACCTGCGTCTTGTAG
>DATBKR010000742.1:0-15464 GCA_036555805.1 Hyphomicrobiaceae bacterium
CGGGGCCGAGCCACCCTGTCACGCCATAGCCGGTGGCGTCGAACACGAAGGAGCACGGCAGCTCCTCGCAGAAGCGCCGGCGCCGCTGCGCGAAACGAGAGTCGCCGAGTTATTGAATCCCGCCGGCCGCGACTTTCGGCTCATTGATCTCGAATTGATCGATCTGCGCGCCGGCAGCGGCAGCCGAGGCCGCACAAGCTCCCCGGGCTGGGCGCGAGAATTCCAACGGCACCATGATACCAATCCTTAGTGCTTGTGAGCGAGTCGTTACTGTCGCAACGTCGTCGGAATATCGAGCGCGCGCCGCCTGAAATCCACGAAACCTTAAGCAAACTCGCGTCAAATCCTTCCAACCCCCGCTCCTCCAAGGAAGCCACCCATGACGCGAATTCCGACAGCTGCCGGAGCAGCCGGCGTGTTGCTCCTCGCCCTCGCAGCCGCCCACTTTCCGGGCCGCGGCCCCACAGACCGCACCACGGCGGCGGCTGCACCCGCCGAGGGCGCGGCCGGCCTCGCCCGCCGTCTCAATGCCTTGAGCGACGCCTCCACCGCCCGCGTGGCGGCCGAGCGCGCGGCGGCTCTCGCGCGCCGGCGCCATGCGGAGAACGAAGCCGCCCTCACCCGCGCCAGGGCTCGACAGGTGGTGGCAGCGTTCGAGCGCCAGCGCAACGCCGAGATCGAGGCCTCCATGGCCCGCGTGGAGACCCGGCGCACCGCGGAATTCGCACGCCAGCGCAATGCCGAGATCGCGGCCTCCATGGCCCGCGTTGCCGCCCGCCGCGTCGAGGAAGAGTTCGCGCGCCAGCGCAACGCGGAGGTCGATGCCGCCGTCGCCCGCATTGCCGCCCGGCTCGCGGCCGAGTTCGCACGCCAGCGCAACGCGGAGATCGAAGCCTCGGTCGCCCGCGTGGCCGCGGCCCGCACCGCCGAGTTCGCGCGCCAGCGCAACGCCGAGATCGAGGCCTCCGTCGCCCGCGTGGCCGCCATCCGCGCCGCCGAGTTCGCCCGCCAGCGCAACGCCGAAATCGAAGCCTCCGTCGCCCGCGTGACGGCCCTGCGCACAGCCGAGGCCACCGGCCGGCGCAGCGCCGAGATCGAAGCTGCCGTGGCGGCGCGGCGGGCCGCGGAGATCGCGCCCAGCCTCGCCACGGCCGACCGGGCCACCGCCGAGTGACGATGCGCGCGGCCCGCGCCTACGTCTTCGCGCCGTGACGCTCGATGAACCTGGCGAAGGCCGCGAGCTGCTGCTTGACGAAATCGCGCGTGGTGGCGTCGGTCAGCGCCCCCGTCTTCTCGTCGAACTTCTGCGCGCAGCTTCCGACGAAGACCTCAGGCTTGTTCAAGGTCAGCGCGTCGAGAAACACCATCGCCCGGCGGAGGTCGTATTGCACGCGCGCGCCGCCGAGCGGGCCGGGCGAGGCCGACTGGATGGCAATGGGCTTGCCGGCGAACGGCTGGTTGGGCAGGCGCGAGACCCAGTCGATGGCGTTCTTCAACCCGCCGGGCAGCGAGAAGTTGTACTCGGGCGTGCAGAAGATGACGCCGTCTGCCGCCCTGATGGCGTCGGCGAGAGTCGACACCGCGGCGGGGAACCCCGTTGCGCCCTGGATGTCGGCGTCGTAGAGCGGGAACTCCCTGAACGGCGGCGCCTCGGCGATCGACAGGCCGGGCGGGGCAAGCTCGGGCAGGGCCTTCATGAGCATCCGGTTATAGGAACCTTTCCGCAGGCTGCCACAAATGCTGAGGATGTTCGCCACGGCTTCTCGTCCTTCTCCCTCGGGTTGCGCTCGACGCCGCTCCGGTCACGCCCCGACACCTGAGCCGGCTCTGTTCACAGGCCCGGCCGGGCCACAAGGTCGATCGGGCCGCGTGGTGAACGGCGTACCCGACCTGTAGCTGGGCCATCGGGCGCAAAGTTGTCTTTCGCCCTGCCTTGCGGCAGGGATCGGGCGCCTCGGCAACAGGGGTGACGGGCAAGGGCTTGAGCAGCTCCTGCCGACGCCGCGCCGCACAAATTCTAGCCGCACTGCCACAACGCCCAGCACACAGGGCCATGGCGCGGGCGCGCCACGCCCCTGCAAGCCGTTGGTTTCCCTTCGGCTGCTCATGCCTCACCGCTTGGCACGATGCTTGAAAGGTGTCCGCGCGACTGACCGCGATCAAAGGAGATCGCCGACCGCAGACCCCGGCGGGAACACCGCGGCCAAGGCGCGCGCCTCGCCTCGCGTGTTGTCGGCGGCGCGCGGCCGGAGCGACGCAGCATGCGAGGCTCAGGAGGACACCGATGGACTACGCCAAGCCGACCGATGTGGTCGCAACCATGATCGAAACCGGCCGACAGAAGCTGGCGCTGAAACCCGGCGACCTGCTGGTCCGCGGAATGCTCTCCGGAGCCTTGCTGGGAACCGCAACGAGCCTCGCCTTCGGCGGTGCGCTGTCCACGGGCCAACCGCTGGTCGGTGCTCTCATCTTCCCGGTGAGCCTCGTCATGATCGTGCTGCTCGGGCTGGAACTCGTCACGGGCAGCTTTGCGCTGCTGCCGCTCGGGCATCTTGCCCATGGCATCGCGCGCGAGCGCGTTCTGGCGAACTGGGGCTGGGTCTTCCTCGGCAACCTCATCGGCAGCGTCGCCTATGGGGTCCTGCTGGCGGTGGCGCTGACCAGCATGGGCATGGTGGAGCCGACCGGAGTCGCCGCGCTGATCGTCAAGGTCGCTGAAGCGAAGACCGCCGGCTACGCCGCCTTCGGCGCAGCCGGTGTCGTGACCGCGTTCGTCAAGGCCGTGCTGTGCAACTGGCTGGTGTGCCTTGGAGTCGTGATGGCGATGACTTCCACCTCCACGGTCGGCAAGATCGTCGCCACGTGGCTCCCGATCTCCACGTTCTTCGCCCAGGGCTTCGAGCACGCCGTGGTCAACATGTTCGTCATCCCCACCGGCATGATGATGGGCGCCAAGGTCACGCTCGCCGACTGGTGGCTGTGGAACCAGATCCCCGTGACGCTCGGCAACCTCGTCGGCGGCTGCGTCTTCACGGGCCTCGCCCTCTACTTCACGTACAGGCCGAAGAAGGCCGCGACCAAACCGGTGGCGGCGGCCGCCGCAGCGCCCGTCGCCGCCGAATGAAAACGGGCGTGAGACCACGACGGTCGGAGCTTCGACGACATGGATAACCCGATGCACGGCGAGCTGACCGCGGAGCAGAAGCTCTACCTCGAAGGGTTCACGTCCGGCCTGCAGGCCGGACGCTCCGTGCGCGGTCAGCCGGCCGCACCGAGCGGCAACGGCGCGCTGCCCGACTTGGGTTCGGAGCCCGTTGGCCCCGACGCCGCCAACCTTAAGGCGCAGGACCGCCTCATCAAGGCCGGCAAGAGGCTCTCCGACCCCGAAAAGTTCAAGCGCGAGCTGCATCCCTTCGACGGCTACGAGAAGCTCAAGGCCCAGGCGGCCAAGAACGAGGCACCGAAGGCGGACGACAATTTCCGCTGGCGCTTCTTCGGCCTGTTCTACTGCGCCCCGGCGCAGAAGACCTATATGTGCCGGCTGCGCATCCCCAACGGCATCCTCACGCACTGGCAATTGGCGGGCCTCGCCGACCTCGCCGAACGCCATGCCGGCGGCTACACCCACGTCACCACGCGCGCCAACCTGCAGATGCGCGAGATCGAGCCCAGGAACGCCGTCACCCTGGTCGAGGCCATCCAGGACCTCGGCCTGTGCTCGCGCGGCTCGGGGGCCGACAACATCCGCAACGTCACCGGCACGCCCACCGCCGGCATCGACCCCCAGGAGCTGATCGACACCCGCCCCTCTGCGCGCGAGTGGCACTTCCACATCCTCAACGACCGCTCGCTCTACGGCATCCCGCGCAAGTTCAACGTGGGCTTCGACGGCGCCGGCACGATCGCGGTGCTGGAGGACACCAACGACATCGGCTTCCAGGCGGTGGCGGTGAAGGACGGGTTCGCGGCGGCGCCGGGCGTGTGGTTCCGCCTGCTCATCGGCGGCATCACCGGCCACAGGGATTTCGGCCGCCAGACCGGCGTCATCGTGCAACCGGGCGAGGCGACGGCGGTCGCCGACGCCATCGTGCGCGTGTTCATCGACCACGGCGACCGCACCGACCGCACCAAGGCGCGCCTCAAGTACGTGCTCGATGCAGTGGGCATCGAGCGCTTCCTCGCACTCACCGAGGAGAGGCTCGGCCGCAAGCTCACGCGCGTTCCGGCTCAGGCCGTTCTTCCGCGCCCCGCCTTCAGCCGCACCGCCCACATCGGCGTGCACGCCCAGAAGCAGGCGGGCCTCAACTGGATCGGCGTCGCCCTCAACGTCGGTCGCCTCTCGCCGGGGCAGATGCGCGGCATCGCCAGGATCGCGCAGGATCTGGGCGACGGCGACATCCGGCTCACGGTTTGGCAGAACCTGCTCGTCTCCGGCGTGCCCGACGGCAAGGTCGCCCTCGCCCGCGCCGCCATCGACGCGCTCGGGCTCTCAACCGAGGCCAACTCGATGAGAGCGGGGCTCGTCGCCTGCACCGGCAACGTCGGCTGCAAGTTCGCCGCCTCCGACACCAAGCGCCACGCCGACGACATCGCGCGCTGGTGCGAGGGTCGCGTGGCGCTCGACACCCCCATCAACATCCACCTCACCGGCTGCCACCACTCCTGCGCCCAGCACTACATCGGCGACATCGGCCTCATCGCCTGCAAGGTGGCCGCCTCCGACGACGGCGACCAGGTCGAGGGCTATCACATCCTGGTCGGCGGCGGCTTCGGCCCCGATGCCGGGCTCGGCCGCGAGGTGTTCCGCGACGTAAAGGCCGCGGACGCGCCGCGCGTGCTGGAGCGCATGCTGGAGGCGTATCTGGCGCACCGCGCCTCGGCCGGGGAGCCGTTCTTCGCCTTCACGCGCCGGCACGAGGTCGATCGTCTGCAGCGCCTGTTCGCCGCCGCGGAGGCCGCATGACGGAGCTGACGCCCATCGTGCCGCCGCCGATGCAGGAGCTGATCCCCGAGACGGCTCCCTTCACGCGCGCGCAGCGCCTCTGGCTCAACGGCTTCTTTGCCGGCCTCCTGTCGGTGGAGATGGGGCAGGGCGCGGCGGGCCTGAACGGCGCCGCCCCCGTGGCAGCGCCCGCAGCCGCGGACGAAGGCGCGCCGTGGCACGATGCGTCGATGCCCATCGACGAGCGCATGCAGCTTGCCGAGGGCAAGCCGCTGCCGCGCCGCCTGTTCGCGGCCATGGCGCAGCAGGACTGCGGCCAGTGCAGCTACCTGTGCGAGAGCTACTCCAAGGCCATCGCCGACGGCGCCGAGACCAGGCTCAACCTGTGCGTCCCCGGCGGCAAGGAGACGAGCCGCATGCTCAAGCGTCTCCTGGAGGAGACGCCGGCGGCGGCGCGGACGGGGTCAGACCCTGCGGGCCTGACCCCAGGGCACAACGATCGTCTGAGTACGGGCAACAAGTCCGCGACGTCGGAGCATGGGGTCAGACCCGCAGGGTCTGACCCCCTTCCGGGCACGCGCGACGCGCCGGTCGAGGCCACCTTCCGCATGGCCACACGCCTCAACGGCAAGGGCTCGGAGAAGGACACGCGCCATGTGGTGTTCGACATCGGCGGCAGCGGCCTCAGCTATGCCCCCGGCGACAGCTTCGGCCTCTACCCGAAGAACGACCCGGCGCTCGCCGAGGCCATCCTCGCAGGGTTGCGCGTACCGCACGACTTCCCTGTGGGCGGCAAGCCGATCCGCGAGGCGCTGATCGAGGACTACGCGCTGGGGCCGGCCCCCGACATGCTGTTCGAGCTGGTGAGCTGTCTTGTCGGCGGCGAGCGGCGCCAGAAGGCCAAGGCGCTCGCGAAGGGGCAGGACCCGGACGGGGACGCCGCCGCTCTCGACGTGCTGGCCGTGCTGCAGAAGTTCGGGTCCGTGCGCCCCGACCCCGAGGGCTTCGTCGAATGCCTGGAGCCGCTGCAGCCGCGGCTCTATTCCATCGCCTCCTCGCCGCTGGTCACACCGAGCCAGGTGCATCTGACCGTGGATGCCGTGCGCTACGACATCGCCGGACGGCAGCGTCTGGGCGTCGCCTCCACCTTTCTCGCCGACCGCCTCAGCCCGGGCAGCAGCGTCAAGGCGTACATCCAGAAGGCGCACGGCTTCGCGCTGCCGGCCAATGGCGCCACACCCATCGTCATGGTCGGCCCCGGCACTGGCGTCGCCCCGTTCCGCTCGTTCCTCTGGCAGCGCAAGGCGGCCAAGGCGAAAGGCAAGGCGTGGCTGTTCTTCGGCCACCGGCACGAGGCCACGGATTTCCTCTACCGCGACGAATTCGAGGCGTTCCTCGAGGACGGCACGCTCACCCGCCTCTCCACCGCCTGGTCGCGCGACGGCGGCGAGAAGGTCTACGTGCAGGACCGCATGCGCGAGGCCGGCCCCGAGCTGTGGGCATGGCTCAGGGACGGCGCGCATTTCTACGTGTGCGGCGACGCCAAGCGCATGGCCAGGGACGTGGAGGGCGCGCTGGTCGAAACCTCCTCCAGGGCCGGCCAGATGAGCGAAGCCGGCGCCCGCGATTTCATCGCCGAGCTGAAGGCTGCCGGCCGCTACCAGGCGGACGTGTATTGATGCGCCGACCGAGACGCCCCCGCGCCGGCGCGAAGCCGGCGGCATCGGAACGGCCCCGGAAGGACCGCAAGCGGAACCTTTGGTTGCCGATGCGCGTTGATGGCCCTTGGTGGCACCAGAAACGCGGCTGCAGCGCGCCACGATGCCACATCGCTGGGTGGCCTTGGCCTGGCCTGGCCAAGGCCACTCGATCCTGCCGTCGCACTTTCGGGTCCGACAGGCGGCGCACCGTGCCTCACGCGCCCGGCGGGTCGTCGGTGCGCGAGGCCAGCGTGCTGCGCAGCACACGCCCGGCGTTGACGGCTTGCGACCAGACGGCCGACCACCCCGACGCGCTGCGCACGTCGCTCAGCACGCGCACCAGCCGCGCCCGCTGGGCCTCGGGCATCAGCGCGATGATCTCGGCCCACAGCGCGTCGATGTTGTAGGGCGCCGCAGCAGCATCTGCACGCACCGGCACCACCTCGCCGGGAGCGAAACCCAACTCCTCGCCCACCACCACGGCGGCGGCGCGGATGGACTTGGCCTTGGCGCCGGTGCCCGCCTCCAGATCGTAGGGCGGCGCCCACTCCCCGAACGGGCGCAGCGTATCGATGTGCGTGAGCACCAGCAGCATCGGCGGCCGGCGCCGGTTCGGCTGGGCCGCGAAATGCTCGCGGATCGCCTTCAGCGCCGCGCGGTCGCCCTCGCGCGCGGCGCGGTTCGCGGCCGACACCCACAACACCATGTCGCAGTCGTCGGCCTGCTCGACCAGCGCGGCGCTCCCCTTCGGTCCGGGGAGGCCGGGGCTGTCGATGATGAGCGCGGCCGGCAGCCCCTCGTGCGTAAGCTTGTAGGTGGTGAAGGCTTTGGTCGACGGCAGCGCATCCACCACCGCCTCCACGGCGCCCGCCAGCCTGTTGACAAGGCTCGACTTGCCCGCCCCGGTCTCGCCGGCCACCAGGATGCGGATCGGCTCGGCCGCGCGGCCTTCCAGCTCCGCCAGATCCCGCCGCGACGCCTCCGAGACGTGACCGGCCAGCTGCGCACGCGTGACGCGCAGGTTGCCGCCATAGAGGTCGATCGCCGCGCGCCCCACCTCGCGCACGTAGGCGCGCGCCACGCGCCGGGCGAGGTGCTCGCGCCCCATCTCATACATCTGGCGCGTGAAGGTCTCCCGGACCTCGTGGGTGGCCGCGGCCAGCGGATTGAGCAGGCGCACGACGCGCCACAGCTGGTAGCCCTTCTCGGCCAGGTTGACGGCGCCGCGCCAGCGGTAGAGCCACATCAGTTGCGCCACGGTGATGCGGTCGCCGAGCGGGAAGGTCTTGACGATGAAGTCGCGCAAGCCATCGCTGGTGCGCTCGATCAAGGCCAGCGCCTCGGGCACGGTGAACTGCCAGAGCGGGTCGCCGCGCTCCGGATGCAGGCGCTTGGCCACCAGTTCCACCGTCTCCAGGCTGAGGTTCAGCACGCCGTCGCGGCTCGTCATGCGCTCTGGCGCCACCTTGGCAGCGAGCGCCCGGACATCGCCCCATGCCTCCTCCTGGCGCGGCGTCCAGCCCCGGTCGGCGGGCGCGGCGTCCTGTTGCAGGTCCTTCACGGCCGCGACGGGGAGCGGCACCATGAGCCGCCGCTCCAGCAGGTAGGCGCCGGCCACGGCCACGCACGTGGCAAGCGCCCAGTAGACAATGTACCCGTGCTGCCACAGCCACAGGGAGCCGAGCAGCACCAGGCTCACGGTCGGCAGCACCAGCGCCACTGCCAGCAGCGCCAGGCGCAGGTTCAGCGCGGTTCTGTCGCGCGGCCGCGTCACTGGGCCCTCCTCCGGAGGCCGCCACGACAACCGCGTGCCGCGTTCCGCTCGATGTGCTGTGCGCCGCTCATCGCCTCTATACATGGGAACTGTGCGGGAATGCGCGCAGCCGCCCCCGCCTCCCCATCTATATACGCCGGCCGACGCCCCGGCGCAGCAGCGCTCTGAGGCCTGACTTCGCGGGCCCGCATCCAAGGCCAGGCGAGCTCACTTTATGGCGCCCATCGTGAACCCCGCAACGAACCGGTCGACGAAGAAATTGTAGACGATGGCGACCGGCACGCTGGCGATCAGGCAGGCGCCCATCATCGAGCCCCAGAAGTAGACATCGCCGCGCACAAGGAAGGTGGGGACGCCGACGCTCACCGTGTAGCTCGACGAAGAAGTGATGAAAGTGACGCCGTAGACGAACTCCTGCGTGACCAGCGTGAACGTGAAGATGATCGCGGTCAGGATGCCCGCGAGCGAGATCGGCATCACCACCTTGACGAAGGCGCCGAGCCGCGACAGGCCGTCGATCATCGCCGCTTCCTCCAGGTCGCGCGGAATGGTCTTGAAGAAGCCCATCAGCAGCCAAGTGCAGAACGGCACCGTGAAGCTCGGATAGACCAGCACCAGCGACCACAGCGAATCCTGCAGGTCGAGGTCGGCGATGATGCGCGAGAACGGGATGAACAGGATGGTGGGTGGCACCAGGTAGGTGAGGAAGATGGCAATGCCCAGCGTCTGGCCCCAGTGGCCGGTCATGCGCGCCAGCGCATAGCCGGCGGGGATTGCGAGCGCGAGGGTGATCGCCACCACCGCCAGCCCGACGAGGCCCGTGTTGATCAGCCACTGCACGAACTGCGTGTCCTGGAACAGCACCCTCAGGTGCTCGAGCGTCGGAGGCTGGTTGAACAGGTAGGGGTTCTTCGTCGTGTCGTGCAGATCGATGGTGGTCTTGAAGGCGGTGATGGCCATCCAATAGAACGGGAACGCCAGGAAGGTGACAAAGAACACCAGGATTGCGGCATGCCCGCCGGCCCTGGCGACGCGCTCGGTACGGCCCCTCCAATGCAGCATATCACGTCACCTCCGCGCGCCTGGCAAAGCGCAGGAACAGGATCGCCACCGCCGCCAGAACTGGGAACATGAACAGCGAGATGGCGGCGCCGGCGGCGAGATCGCCGCCTTGGATGCCGGTGAAGTAGGCCCAGGTCGCGATCACCTGCGTGCTGTCGTAGGGCCCGCCGCGGGTGAGCACGAACACGACGATCATGTCGGTGAAGGTAAAGATGATGCCGAACAGCAGCGCCACCAGCGTGATCGGCATCATCAGCGGCGCCGTGATCTCGAAATGGCGGCGCCAGAAGCCGGCACCGTCGACCTGGGCGGCGTCGTGGATGTCCTTCGGGATCGAGGCCAGGCCGGCCAGGATGATGACAGAGGCCAACGGCAGGAGCCGCCAGATATTGACGACGATGATCGCGGTCCTGGCAAGCAGCGGCTCGCCGAGCCAGATCGGCCACTGATAGGGGCCCAGAATGCCGACGGCGCGTGCGGTCCAGTTGATGATCGAGTAGATCGAGTCGAAGATCCACAGCCAGCCGATGGCGCCGAGCGAGATCGGCGCCACCCAGGGCAGCAGGACCAGGAACCGCACCAGCCACTTGCCGGGGAAATCGGCGTAGAGCGCCAGGGCGAGGACGTTGCCGAACACCAGGACGAAGAATTGCGAGACGAAAGTGATGAGGAGCGTGTTTCCCAGGGCCATCCAGAACGTCGAGCTGTCGAGCACGCGCTGGTAGTTCGCAAGGCCCACGAATTCGGTCGCCCGGCTCGCCACCGTCACGTTCGTCAGGCTGTAGTAGACCGACAGGCAGAACGGCAGGCCGACCAGCAGCACGATATAGAGGATCGCCGGCGCCAGCATGGCCGGCCACAGCCCGCTCTCGCTGTCGACAAGGCCCTTGGCCAACGCGACAATGGGCTTCCGCACCGCAAGCGCCGTCACGATGCGCCTCCGTCGATCCGGCGACCATTGGCGCGATCGAAGCGGGTGAGGTCCCGCGTCATGACTCTGAATTCGCGGGTCTCGCCGGCGCTGATCTCGGTGCCGATATTGGTTGGAATCTTGGAGATCGCGTGCGCCGCGTGGCTGCGGCCTTCGATCTCGCCGTAGACCAGACGCTCTGCCCCCAGATACTCGACGCGCGTGACGCGGAACCGGAACGACACCGTGTCGGCCGCATCCGCCACCCCGCTGGGCAGGAACGCCTCGGGCCGGAAGCCGACCCAGGTGGCGCCGTCTTCGACGAGGTTCATCGGCGGCGAGCCGATGAAAGTCGCGACGAAGACATCAGCCGGACGGGTGTAGACGTCGTGCGGGTTGCCGACCTGGCACACCTTACCCTGGTTCAGGACCGCGATACGGTCGCCGAGCCCCATGGCCTCCGCCTGATCGTGGGTGACGTAGATGGTGGTGGTCCCGAGGCCCCGCTGAAAATGCTTGAGCTCGTCACGCGCGGAGTTCCTGAGCTTGGCGTCGAGGTTCGACAGCGGCTCGTCGAGCAGGAAAGCGACGGGTTCGCGCACGACGGCGCGGGCCAGCGCCACGCGCTGGCGCTCGCCGCCCGACAGCTGCCGCGGCTTGCGGCCGAGCAGGCGCTCGATGCCGAACATGCGCGCCGCCCACTCGACCTTCTTGCGCGTCTTGTCCTTCGGCAGGCCGATGGCGCGCAGGGGGAACGAAATGTTGCGCTCCACCGTCAAGTGCGGATAGAGCGCGTAGCTCTGGAACACCATGGCGATATTGCGGGCGCGGGGCGGAAGGTCGTTGACCACCCTTCCGCCGATCAGGATCTCGCCGGCAGTGGGCTGCTCCAGGCCGGCGATCAGCCGCATCAACGTGGTCTTGCCGCAGCCGGACGGGCCGAGCAGGACCAGGAGCTCGCCTTCGGCCGCCGCTAGATCGATGCCATCGACGGCGCGCACGTCGTCGAAATGCTTGAAGACGCGACGTGCCTCGACCGTTGCCATGGGGACGGACTCTTTCGGGCTCCGAGCCCCCTCCTCTGCCCGCGTTGCGGGCAGACGGAAGGGCGCGCGCGGCAACTCTCCGCGGAACTAAATCAAACCGCGGTCCCTCCACTTGGCCCAGATCGCCTTCATCTTGTCCTCGGCGCGCTTGAGCGCGTTCTCCGGCGTCTCGGCGCCGGTGGCGCACTCGGCGAACATGGTGTTGATGACCCACGTCTGGTAGGCGTCGGCGATGGCGGCGGTGGCGTAGCCCGGGTAACCGACGTTGGTGGCCCAATCGAGCGCGTCTCCCAGCACGGCGTATTTGTCGTGCGGCACCGCCTTGGGGTCGTTGGCGATCAGCTGCTTGAGGTCCGGCACCGTGGTGGCGAAGCACGGGAAGTTGTAGAACTCGCTCGCCTTGAACCCCTGGCTGAAGTTGTCGATGTAGTCGACCAGGAACTTCTGCGCGCCGTCGCGATTCTCGGCGAACTTCCAGACCACGTAGCAATTCATCACGTGCTCGAGGCCCATGCGGCGCACAGGCCCCTTGGCCGCCTTGGCAAGGCCGATCTTCTCGTGGATCGGCAACTTCTCGTTCTCGGCGGTACGCGTCACCGAGATCGCGTTGAGCACGAGCGACGATCGCCCCGCCAGCATCTGGCGGTTGTTGGAGGAGGCGTCCCAGGACAGCACCTCCGGCGTCATGCACTCCTGGAACAGCGCCTTGACGAAGTGCAGCGCCGCCATCGTCTCCTTGGAGTTTATGGCGAGGTTGCCTTCCGCATCCTGCTCATGCGAGCCGAACGAGTACATGATGGCCCGCATGGCCATTGCGGTGTCGATCTCGGCCGACAGCCCGATGCCGACCGGGATGCGATGCTTGTCCTTGATCTTCTTGCCGCCGACGCGGATCTCATCCCAGGTGTCGGGCTTCATGCCGATCTCGCCCCACAGATCCGTGCGGTAGTTGACCGGGTCCGGCACGAAGCTGTCGGAGAACGCGAAGTAGGTCTTGGTCTTCGGGTTATAGGTGCTCTTGACGGCGAGATCGATCGGCTTGCCGTGCCGCTTCTCGCAGTCGGCGTAGACGTCGTTCATGGGAACGACCTGGTCCTCGAACACCGCGGGCGGCGACAGGAACAGGACGAGGTCATGGCCCCTCTGTGCCGACACCTCCGCCGCAGCGCGCGACTCGATGAGCGCAAGATTGATGTTGTCGACGACAACCTCGGTACCGTTCTTCTCGCCCCACTCCTTCGTGTATTTGCCGTTGAACCACTTGTCGTAGCCGGGGACGAAGTGGCTCCACTGCAGGATCTTGAGCGTCTTGGCCGCGCGCGCCGGGCGCACATGGAAGAAGGGGCCGGCGCTGGCGGCGACGCCGGCGGCGCCGGCGACGATCATCAGGTCACGGCGCGTCGGTCCGCGACCTGGGTTCTTTCGGGTCCTCATGGTGCATCCTCCTTGGGACAGGACAACGGAGGCCAGCCGTCTCCCGAGCGCGGGCTGGCACCTCGCGCCCTGACCCCACCCGCAGTCTTGCAGGAAGAGGGGACACATACCGGGACTACGGCCTAGCTGAAGCTTCGCCGGCTCCACTCCTAATCTCAACGGATATGCGGAAGCGGGGTTCCCACCACGCGCTGGGGAATTGTGCCTATGGTGTGCGGCAGGACCATCGTCGCACCAAGGAGCCCAGGAACGACGAGATGGCGTTAACAGCTCCTCGTTCCGGCGCGCGCAAACGAGGGCGCCATGTGCAGATGTGAAGCGACGAACGAGGGCGCGCGCCGGACGGCTCGGCGGACTCCGGACCCAGCGCATCCGCTTGCGCCGGGTCAACAGGCGCGGCAACATGGCCTTCAGGGGTTATCCGCGATTACCCCGTGAGGCTGCGGCCCAAACATCGCGTCCCACGCCCCTGGGAGGGACGCCATGCCGCTCGCGACGACGCCGAATCCCCCTCACGCTGAAGCGCACCACCATGTCCACGGCAACTACAGTGTGATCCGCCACATCTATCTGGCACGCGCACTGCGCGATTTCGGCGACGGCTTCGTCGCCGTCCTGCTCCCTGTCTATCTCACCGCGATCGGCCTTGGGGCCCTGGAGGTCGGCGTTGTCGCCACTGCGGCGCTGCTCGGCTCGGCCTGCTTGACGTTGGGGGTCGGCGCACTCGGCAGCCGGCTCGATCAGCGCCGCCTGCTGATGGCGGCATCCGGACTCATGTTCGCGACCGGGCTCGCCTTTGCCCTCGCCGACACCTACGCGGTTGTCCTGCTGGTCGCATTGGTAGGCACGATCAATCCGTCGTCCGGTACGGTCAGCATCTTCGTTCCGCTGGAGCACGCGGTCTTGTCTCGGGCGGTGGCCGATACCGAGCGCACACGCATGTTCGCCCGCTACGGCCTGATCGGCGCGCTGGCGGCAGCAGTCGGTGCGCTCGGCGCCGCAAGCCCCGATGCCCTGGCCGCGCTGGGCGTCTCGCGCATGACGGCGCTCCAGGCAATGTTCGTCGCCTATGCTGTCCTCGGCGTAGCAGGCGGTGTCGCGTACGCCCGCATTCCGGTCGACGCAACGCCGCCGGAGCACCGCACGGCGGCGGCGCTCGGCCCCTCGCGCCGCATCGTCTATGGGATGGCGGCGCTGTTCAGCATCGACGCCTTCGCGGGCGGCTTCGCCGTCCAGTCGCTCGTGGCGCTCTGGCTCTTCGGCAAATTCGGGCTGTCTCTCTCCGCCGCCGGCGCATTCTTTTTCTGGTCCGGCGTCCTGGCGGCGTTCTCGTTTCCGGTGGCAGCCTGGCTGTCGCGGCGCATCGGGCTCGTGAACACCATGGTGTATACGCACATCCCGTCGAGCATCTGCCTGATCCTCGCGGCCATCGCCCCCAGCCTGGAGCTGGCGCTCGGGCTCCTGCTGGTCCGCGCGGCGCTGTCGCAAATGGACGTCCCGACGCGCTCGTCCTACGTGATGGCGGTCGTGACGCCACCCGAGCGGCCGGCGGCGGCGAGCGTCACCTCCGTACCGCGCAGCCTGGCGTCGGCGCTGAGCCCCGCCATCGCGGGCGCGCTGTTCGCCGCGGGTTTCGAAGCCTGGCCGCTGGTGATCTGCGGCCTGCTCAAGATCGCCTACGATATCGCCCTGCTCTGGGCCTTCGGGCACGTGAAGCCGCCGGAGGAGAAATAGGCCGGGGAGCACGCCGCTCAGCCGGTCGGAGCTGCGTTGGGGAAGAACAGCTGCTGGCCGTTGAGGGTATAAGACTTGATGGCGTTCTGCCCCTCGCTCGAGAGGATCCAATCGATGAACTGCTGGCCGAGGTCTTTCTTGACGTGGGGATTCTTGGCCGGATTGACGAGAATGATGCCGTACTGGTTGAAGAGGCGCTTGTCGCCCTCCACCACGATCTGGAGCTCGCCCTTGTTCTTGAACGAGATCCAGGTGCCGCGGTCGGAGAGCACGTAGGCGCCCATGCCGGCGGCCGTGTTGAGTGCCGCGCCCATGCCCTGGCCGATCTCGCGATACCAGGCCGGCTTGGTGCCCGCCGGGTCGAGGCCGGCCGCCTTCCAGAGCGCGAGCTCCGCTACATGGGTGCCCGACCTGTCGCCGCGCGACACGAACGGGCTGCCGGTGCCGGCGATGGCCTTGAAGGCGGCGAGCACGTCCTTGCCGCCCTTGATCCTGGCGGGGTCGGACTTCGGCCCGATCACCACGAAATCGTTATACATCACGTCGAAGCGCTTCACGCCGAAGCCCTCGGCGACGAACTTCTCCTCCTGCGCCTTGGCGTGCACGAACACCACGTCGGCGTCGCCGCGGCGCCCCGTGTCGAGCGCCTGGCCGGTGCCCTGGGCGACCACCTTCACATCGATGCCGGTCTTGGCCTTGAAGAGCGGCAGGATGTGCCCGAACAATCCCGAATCCTGGGTCGAAGTGGTGGACGCGACCACGATGGACTTCTCCTGGGCCAGGGACGGTGCGCTGCCCAGCAGCAGGCCTATGGCAAGCCCCAGCACGATACGAGAGATGCGCATGTTTCCTCCTCCCATTT
>DATBKR010000743.1:0-3518 GCA_036555805.1 Hyphomicrobiaceae bacterium
AGAACCTGCGCCATCCGCTGCTGGAACGCCTGCGCTTCCTTTCGATCTCCGCCTCCAACCTCGATGAGTTCTACATGGTGCGCGTGGCCGGCCTCTACGGCCAGCTCGGCGCCGGCGTGGTGCAGCCGAGCCAGGACGGCCAGACGCCCGCCCAGCAGCTCACCGAGATCAACCGCTTCGCCGCGGGCCTGGTCAGCGACCAGCAGGCCTGCTGGAGCGACCTCAAGGCCGAGCTTGGCACCGCCGGCATCGTCATCGTCGAGCCCAAGGAGCTGTTGCCTGCTGAGAAGCTGTGGCTGGAGAAGCAGTTCCTCGCCCGCCATCTGCCGGTCCTCACACCCATCGCCGTCGACCCCGCGCATCCCTTCCCCTTCCTGCAGAACCGAGCGCTGGCCGTCGGCGTGGAGCTGAAGCGCGAGCGCGACGCCAAGACCATGCACGCGCTGCTGCCGATCCCGAGCCAGCTCGCGCGCTTCATCAGGCTGCCCGACGGCGCCGACGGATCGGGCGCGCGGCACGCCATCCGCTTCATCCGCATCGAGTCGGCCATCGGCATGTTCATCACCCAGCTGTTCCCCGGCTTCATCGCCCGCAGCCAGGGTGCCTTCCGCGTGCTGCGCGACAGCGACATCGAGGTCCAGGAGGAGGCCGAGGACCTGGTCGCGCTCTACGAGACGGCGCTGAAGCGCCGCCGCCGCGGCCACGTCATCCGGCTGGAGATCGACGGGCAGATGCCGTTGCGGCTGCGGCGCTTCGTGGTGCAGGAGCTCGACATCCGCGACGACGGGGTGTTCATCAAGGACGGCATGCTGGCGCTGGCGGACACGTCGCAGCTCATCATCCCCGAGCGCTCTGACCTGGTGTTCAAGCCGTTCACCATCCGCTTCCCCGAACGCATCCGCGAGTTCAACGGCGACTGCTTCGCCGCGATCCGCAAGAAGGACATCATCGTCCACCACCCCTACGAGTCCTTCGACGTGGTGGTGCAGCTCTTGCGCCAGGCGGTGGCCGACCCCAGCGTCATGGCCATCAAGTGGACGCTCTACCGCACCTCCAACGACAGCCCGATCGTTCGCGCGCTGATGGACGCGGCCGACGCCGGCAAGACCGTGACCGCGGTGGTGGAGCTGAAGGCCCGCTTCGACGAGGCGGCCAACATCCGCTGGGCACGCGACCTGGAAAGCGCAGGCGTGCACGTGGTCTACGGCTTCATCGAGCTCAAGACCCACGCCAAGCTGGGCCTGATCGTGCGCCGGGAAGGCGCAGACATCGCCACCTACTGCCACGCCGGCACCGGCAACTATCATCAGGTGACGGCGAAGATCTACAGCGACCTGTCGTTCTTCACCGCCGACCCCGTGATCGGCCGCGACGTGACGCGCATCTTCAACTTCGTCACCGGCTACGCCGAGCCCGCCGACATCGAGGCCATGGCGGCGAGCCCGCACGGCATCCGCGCGCGCGTCCTGTCGCACATCCGCGAGGAGATCGGCCACGCCAGGAGGGGCGGCCGCGGCGCCATCTGGATGAAAATGAACGCGCTCGTCGACAAGGAGATCGTCGACGCGCTCTACGAGGCGAGCCAGGCGGGCGTGGAGATCGACCTGGTGGTGCGCGGCGTGTGCTGCCTGCGGCCGGGCATCCCCGGCCTCTCCGACCGCATCCGCGCCAAGAGCCTGATCGGGCGCTTCCTGGAGCATTCCCGCATCTACTGCTTCGGCGCCGGCCACGGCCTCCCGTCGGCGCATGCGGTCGCCTATATCAGCTCCGCGGACATGATGCCGCGCAACCTCGACCGGCGGGTCGAGGTCATGGTGCCAATCACGAATCCGACGGTGCATGAGCAGGTCGTGGGCCAGATCATGGGTGCCAACCTCAAGGACAACCGGCAGAGCTGGCGTCTGCTGCCGGACGGCAGCTCGGTGCGCATCGAGCCGGCAGCCGGCGAGGAGCCGTTCAACGCGCACGAGTACTTCATGACAAATCCCAGCTTGTCCGGCCGGGGCGAAGCCCTGAAGGAAAGCTTCCCGCGGCGCTTTACCCCTGCGCACGCCGGCGCGGACCAGACCGCAAGCCCGTGATGCAGGATTCCGTGTCCCTTTCCGCGGCGCTGGAGGCAAGACCCGACGTCGAGCCGCTGGGGGTGGTCGACATCGGCTCCAACTCGGTGCGCCTGGTGGTCTACGACGGCCCCGTGCGCAGCCCCACCCCGATCTTCAACGAGAAGGTGCTGTGCGGGCTCGGCCGCGAGATCGCCTCCAGCGGCCGCCTGGAGGAGACGAGCGTGCGGCGCGCGCTGGAGGCCTTGCGGCGCTTTCGGGCCATTGCCTCCGTCCTGGGCGTGAAGCGCATGCACGCCATCGCCACCGCCGCGTGCCGCGAGGCCAGCAACGGTCCCCAGTTCATCGCGCGGGGCGAGGAGGTGCTCGGCGCCCCGATCCAGCTCTTGACCGGCCGGCAGGAGGCCAGGCTCGCCGCCAAGGGCATCCTGATGGGCTTCCGCGCGCCCGACGGCATCGCCGGAGACATCGGCGGCGGCAGTCTGGAGCTGGTGGACGTCATGGGCGATGACATGCGCGAATCCGCCACCCTGCCGCTCGGCGGCCTGCGCCTGCTCGATGCCTCACGCCATCGCCTGGACCGGGCCGTGGACCTCGCCGACGCGGCCATCGCCGGCGTGCCGTGGCTCGACCGCGGCCGCGATCGCAGCTTCCATGCCGTGGGCGGGACCTGGCGGGCGATCGCGCGCCTGCACATGGAGGGGACCGACTACCCCCTGCACGTGATGCACGCCTACGCCACGCCGGCCCGCGACATGATCGCGTTCTGCGAGCACATCCGCCGCACGCGCAAGCTCTCCTCGCTGCGGGGCATCGCCAAGGTCGCCAAGCCGCGCCGGGAGGTGCTGCCCGTGGGGGCGCTGGTGCTGGAGCGGCTCTTGAAGCGGCTGCAGCCGCGCGAGGTGGTATTCTCGGTGTTCGGCATCCGCGAGGGGCTGCTCTACGGCCTGCTGCCGGACGCGGAGCGGCGCAAGGACCCGCTGCTGTCCTTCTGCGCCGACTTCGCCCGGCTGCGCGCCCGTTCCGCCGAGCACGCGGTCGAGCTGTGCCGCTGGACGGATGCGCTGTTCCGCGCGCCGGGACCCGCCGAGAGCGAGGACGAGCGGCGCCTGCGCTGGGCCGCCTGCCTCTTGTCCGACATCAGCTGGCGGGCGCATCCCGACTATCGCGCGGAGCAGAGCCTGGTCCTGATCGCGCAGTCGGCGCTGGCCGCCATCGACCACCCGGGCCGCGTGTTCCTGGCGTTCGCCAGCTACTTCCGGCATGTGGGCGCCGCCCGTGACGACGACGCGGATGTCTCGGACAGGCTGGCGCAGCGCCTCAAGGCGATCGTGACCAAGCGGCTGTACCGGCGTTCCCGGATCATCGGGGCGGCGGTGCGGGTGGCGCACATGCTGTCCATCGGCCGGCCGGGCATCATCGACAAGACGCCGCTCGTCTACGAGCGGGACAGGCTCG
>DATBKR010000744.1:0-3785 GCA_036555805.1 Hyphomicrobiaceae bacterium
TGGGAGACCCTCCTGCTCGCCGCCGCCCTCGCCCTCTTCAGCGTCGTCCTGTTCGTCTACGGGCTGTCGCAGCCGTTTCCCGCCTGGTGGGGCCGGTAGATGGACCTCGACCTTCTGCACAACCTGGCGACGGGCTTCAGCGCCGCGGGATCGCTCAAGAACCTCGGCTTCGCCTTCATCGGCTGCATGCTGGGCACCTTGATCGGCGTGCTGCCAGGCATTGGGCCGATCCCCACCATCGCCATGCTGCTGCCGATCACCTTCGGCATCGATCCCCTGTCCTCGCTGGTCATGCTGGCGGGCATCTACTATGGCGCGCAGTACGGCGGCTCCACCACGTCGATCCTGGTCAACATCCCCGGTGAGGCGTCGTCCATCGTCACCTGCATCGACGGCTACGAGATGGCCAAGCGGGGCCGCGCGGGGGCGGCGCTCAGTGTGGCGGCGATTGGCTCGTTCTTCGCCGGCTGCGTCGGCACCGTGTTCATTGCCGGCTTCGGCCCGCCGCTGGCGGCGATCGCCCAGCAGTTCAACTCACCCGACTACTTCTCGCTGATGGTGCTCGGCCTCGTCACCGCGGTGATCCTCGCGCACGGCTCCGTGCTCAAGGCCGTCGGAATGGTGCTGGTGGGTCTGCTGCTCGGCCTCGTCGGCACCGACGTGAACAGCGGCCTCACGCGCTACACGTTCGGCATCGCCGAAATCTGGGACGGCATCAATTTCGTGCCGATGGTCATCGGCATGTTCGGCATCGTCGAGATCATTCGCAACCTCGAGCTGGCCGAGCTGCCCCGCCCTCAGCTCAAGGCGCGGATGCGCGAGCTATGGCCGAGCCGGCAGGATTTCCACGATTCCTGGAGGGCCGTGCTGCGCGGCACGGGGCTCGGCTCCCTCCTCGGCATCCTGCCGGGTGGCGGGGCCGTGCTCGCCTCGTTCGCCAGCTACACGCTGGAGAAGAAGGTCGCCGCGGACCCGAGCCGGTTCGGCAGGGGCGCCATCGAGGGCGTGGCGGGGCCGGAATCGGCCAACAACGCGGCCGCGCAGACCTCGTTCATTCCCCTGCTCACCCTCGGGCTGCCGTCCAACGCCATCATGGCGTTGATGATGGGTGCCATGATCATCCAGGGCATCCAGCCCGGCGCGGCAGTGATGACCAAGCGCCCCGATCTGTTCTGGGGCATGGTGGCCAGCATGTGGATCGGCAACCTGATGCTGCTGGTCATCAATCTGCCGCTGATCGGCATCTGGGTGCGGCTCCTCTCCGTGCCCTACCGCCTGCTCTATCCGGCGATCCTGCTGTTCTGCGTAATCGGCATCTACAGCACCAACACCAATGTGGCCGAACTGGTGTTGTGCGCGGTGTTCGCGGTGTTCGGCTACATGCTGCTGCGGTTCGGCTGCGAGCCGGCGCCTCTGGTGCTGGGGTTCATCCTGGGCCCGCTGATGGAGGAGAACCTGCGGCGCTCCCTGGTGCTGTCGCGCGGCGACGCCATGGTGTTCCTCGAGCGACCGATCTCGGCGGTCCTGCTGGCCACGACCGTGGTGATCGTGCTCGCGCTGATCGTGCTGCCCCAGTTCCGCCGCACACGCCAGGAGGCTTTCCAGGAATGAGGATACACCCGTCATACCGGACGGAGCGATGTGAGCGGAACGCGAGCAGCGCTCCGATCCGGGACCCCGTGAAGGGGCCCGACTCGGTTCACGAGGCCCTGGATAGCCTTGCTCCTGCGGGGCTCGGCTTCCGGGACGACGGGTGTGGAAGGTTGAGGAAGGGAGGAGCAGTATGAAACCGAGACGAAGCTGGGTGCGGTCCGCCGGGCTGGCACTTGCTCTCGCCGCCGGCATGGGAGCGACGGCCTACGCGCAGGAATACCCGAGCCAGGACATCCGCCTCATCTGCGCCTTCCCCGCAGGCAGCGGGGCCGATGTGCTGGTGCGCTACTTCGCCGAGAAGCTGCGTCCCCTGGCGGGGCGCACGGTGATCGTGGAGAACAAGGCGGGCGCCGGCGGCAACATCGCCGCCGAGTACGTCGCCAAGTCGAAGCCCGACGGGTACACCATCTTCGTCCATGCCGGCACCGCGGTGGCGGCCAACCAGAGCCTGTTCAGGAAGCCGCCGGTGGACGCGGCCAAGGCCATCCGCGTCGTCGCCACCATCAACCGGCAGCCCTGGATGCTGGTTGTCGACGCCAAGAGCCCCTACAAGTCGGTCGCCGATCTCACGGCCGCCATGAAGGCGAAAGGGGACAAGGCCAGCTATGCCACCTCCGCCCCCACCGGCAAGATCATGGGCGAGATCTACAAGAACGCCACAGGCGTCGCCGCGGTGGAGGTGACCTACAGGACCGCCCCGGATTCGCTCAACGAGTTGACGAGCGGCAGGCTCGATTACGGCATGCACGATCCGGTGTTCTCGCTGGCCCAGCAGCGCGAGGGCAGGCTCAGGATCCTGGCCGTGAGCACGGCAAAGCGGCTCGATGCCGCCGCCGATCTGCCGACCATGACCGAGCTCGGGATTCCCATGGACCTCACTGGCTGGTGGGCGGCCATGGTGCCTACCGGCACGCCGAAGCCCGCCATCGACAAGATCCACCGGTGGTTCGTCGAGATGGTGTCGACGCAGGAGACCAAGGCGTTCCTCAACAAGTTCGGCGGCGACCCCTACATCAACACGCCCGAGAAGGCCCAGGAGATGTTCGAGACCGCCATCAAGGAATGGGGCGACTACGTCCGCATGGCCAAGATCGAGCCGCAGGGCTGAGGCGACGCGGCGGAGGTTGGGTCGAGCGGCAGCGAGACCCAGCACTGGCGCGGGGAAGCCTCGCACGTTGTTGGGTTTCTGCGCTTCGCTTGACCCAACCTACGAACTGCACGACGAAGAAAAAGCGTTGCCGCGGCTCCGGCCGGGCGCAGTGAAGGGAGGACGGAAGACATGACAATCGCCAGAACGAGATTGGCGCTTGCGGCTGGGCTGGTAGCCCTGGCCGGCTTCTTCGCCGGGGCGACCGGCGCGGGTGCCGAGGATTATCCCAGCCAGGATATCCGCCTGATCGTCGGGTTCCCGCCGGGCAGCGGTGCCGACGTGTTCGTGCGCTTCTTCGCCGAGAAGCTGCGGCCGCTGGCCGGGCGCACGGTGATCGTGGAGAACAAGCCGGGCGCGGCGAGCAACATTGCCACCGAGTATGTCGCCAAGTCCAAGCCCGACGGCTACACGCTCTACCCCTTCGCTGGCACCACGGTGGCCGCCAGCATGCACCTCTTCAAGAAGCCGCCTGTGGATGTGGGAAAGGCGCTGCGGGTGGCGGCGACGACGAGCAATCTCGCCTTCATGCTCGTGGTCGATGCCAAGAGCCCCTACAAGACGGTGGCCCAGCTGACCGAGGCCATGAAGAAGAAGGGCAAGGACGCCAACTACGCGGTGGCCGCCAATCCCGGGCGGATCATGGGCGCCATCTACAGGGATAAGGCGGGCATCAGCGCCACCGAGGTGCAATACCGCACCGCGCCGGACTCGCTCAACGAGATGCAGAACGGCCGGATCGACTACGGCCTGCACGATCCCGTGTTCGCTCTCGCGCAGCAGCGCGAGGGGCGGCTGCGCATTCTCGCGGTCAGCACGGGCAAGCGCCTGGAGTCCGCGCCCGATATCCCGACGATGGCGGAGTCGGGCATTCCCATGGACCTCGAACTGTGGTGGGGCGTGATGGTGCCGGCCGCCACGCCCGACCCCATCGTCAACAAGATCAACCAGTGGTTCGCCGAGATCGTGAAGATGCCCGATACCA
>DATBKR010000745.1:0-2053 GCA_036555805.1 Hyphomicrobiaceae bacterium
CCAAGGGGGACAGGGAACGATGCTGGTGGCGTTGGCGGCATGGAGCGATCAGTTCGCCCAATACCTGCAAACGGTGATGGGCGTCGACGCCGAGCTGGTGGTGACCGTCCTTCGCATCATCGGCATCAACATCATCCTGTCTGGCGACAACGCGGTGGTCATCGCGCTGGCCTGCCGCTCGCTGCCGCGGCGTCAGCGGGTGGTGGGCATCATCCTGGGCGCGGGCGCGGCTGTGCTGCTGCGCATCCTGTTCACATTGATCGTGCAGCAGCTGTTCGATCTGCCATGGCTCAAGCTGGCGGGCGGGATCATCCTGCTCTGGATCGCGGTCAAGCTGCTGCTCGGCGAGGAGGCCAGCGAAGACAGCGTCCGCTCCGGCTCCAGCGTATGGGAGGCGGTGAAGATCGTGGCGGTGGCTGACATCGTCATGAGCCTCGATAACGTGCTGGCCATCGCCGCGGCTGCCGGCGGCCATACCGGCCTCATCATTCTGGGTCTCGTGATCAGCATTCCGCTCGTGGTCTTCGGCGCAACGCTGCTTACATGGCTGCTCGACCGCCTGCCGATCCTGGTCTGGGCGGGATCGGCCCTGCTGGGCTGGGTGGCCGGCGAGCTGATCGCCACCGAGCCCATCATGCAGCCCTACCTGCAGTCGGCCGCGGACACGCTGGGCTTCTCCCTCAAGGCGGTCGCCCTCGGCATCGAGACCTCGGGCGCGGTGCTGGTGGTGGTGGTGGGTTGGATCATCTCCAAGGCCACTACCCGCCGCACCGCCAATGAGGCCGCCGAGTAGGCCCGCCCGTCACCCGGTCGGAGCGATGCGAGCCGCACGCGACGGGCGGCGCTCCAACCGGGACTCCCAGTCGTTCGACTCGTTCCGACAGGTCTCGGCCGACTGGTTCCGCGTAAGCGGAAGCCCCGGCTCGATGGGCCGGGGCTTCGGGTTGGATCGGTTCGCTCGGGCTTCAGTAGCCGAGCCAGGCCTCCAGAGGGCCTTTGGGCAGGGGCACCAGGAACCACTTCTCGAACATGAAGAACAGGGCGAGCGGCACCCCGACCGAGACGATGGCCGACTTGAAGATGTTTTCGCGCCCCACCGCAAGCATGAAAGCGAAAATGAAGATCGCCGAGGCCACGTAGATGCCGAGCGCCGGTATGTCGACCGGGCCGATCGAGATGCCGCCGATGAGCGCCAGGTACACCAGGCTCGGCATCAGCACGGCCAGCACGCGGCCGAACGGACGCCGCGACACGAAGGTCTCGCCGGCGCCGTGCCCGGCCAGCGCGCTGACCAGGTTCACGAGGCTGGAGACGCTCAGGATCACGGCGACCCAGAAGGGAAAATAGCCCGGCGCAGGCCCGACGCCTTCCTGCCAGCCGAAGCCGAGGCGGACGCTGTCGTAGAGCACGATGGCGCACCCTCCGAGCAGCAGCAGGGCGACGACGACCTCCATAGTCCGGTTCGACACCAGGGCGGGGCCTTCGTCCTCGGTGCCGGCATCCTTCTCATCCATTTGATCGAGCCTCCGATCCACTCCGCGATGGCTCCATGCGAATTCCGTGGGCCCGGACGCCGCGCGCTGCGGTGCGCCGGGCCCCGCGAGGCGTCACTTCCCGGGCGCCAGGAAGCCTGCCTCTTTCATCAGGTCGTGGTGCAGCTTGTCGGCGGACACCAGCCAGGTCTTGAACTCATCGCCGCTCATGAAGGTCTGGTTGTACGCCCCGTCATGCATGAACTTCTTCCAGTCGTCGGTCGCCCTGACCTTCTTGAAGAGGTCGACATAGAAGGCCACCTGCTCCGGCTTGACGCCGGGCGGCATGAAGATGCCGCGCAGCATCTGATACTCCGTATCGACGCCCGACTCCTTGCAGGTCGGGATGTCGGACCAGGCCATCGTCGCCGTCACCTTCTCGGTGTACACGCTGCGCTTGGCGTCGAAGATGCACAGCGGCCTCAGCGCGCCCGCCTTCCAGTGCGAGATCGCCTCGATCGGGTTGTTGACCGAGGAGTCGATGTGCTTGCCGACGAGCTGCACGGCAACCTTGCCGCCAC